>CAMKAA010000022.1 GCA_946410365.1 uncultured Lachnospiraceae bacterium
AAAAAACTGCCGCCTGTATGAGCGGCAGTTTTTTTGATCTTATCTGTTTGCGGGCGCGGCTTTTTCCCTGAGAGGGGGAAGAAGAGTATCCGGAACATACAGGCGGCCGTATCCGGTACCCAGGTCAAGCCCTTTTTTGCGGCTTCCGTGAAAGTCGCTTCCCCCGCTGGGCAAAAGACCGAACTTTTCAGACAGCCGGGAAAGATATGCAGTGTCCGCGGGCTTATAACCGGAATAGTAGACTTCGATCCCCGAAAGTCCGTATCCGCAGAGAGAGGCGAGCAGTTCGCATAACTGGTCATCGCTCATCTTGTATTGAAGCGGGTGGGCCAGAACCGGGACAGCCCCGTACTGCAGAAGAAAACTCACACCGTCCTGAGGCGATATTTTCTCCCTCGGAACAAAGAAGGGGCAGTCATCGCCGATCAGCTTGCGGAATGCTTCATCAATTGAAGAAATAAATCCCTTTTCCAACATATACTGCGCAAAATGGGCTCGGGTTATGACGGTATCGGGAAAGGCCGACTGAAGATCCTCAAAATTTACGGGATAGCCTCCCTCGGTCAAAAGGCGGCACATCTTCTGGTTTCTGTAGATCCTTGCGTCTGCGAATTCCCTTAGCTTACTGATGAAACCGCGGTTCCTCCAGTCGATGAACAGTCCGACGACATGTATGTCTCTGCCCCTGTACTCTGTGGAGAGCTCGACACCCGGTATGACTTCAGGAACGAGGGGGGAGCTGCTGCCCGATAACTCCGGCGCTTCTTCCCTGAGTTTTCGGACGGTCAAAAGCGCTTCTTCTATTCCGTCCGCTGTGTCGTGGTCGGTCAGGGCGACAGCAGAAAGCCCTTTTGCCTGAGCATAGCGGATCAGCTCTTCGGGAGAAAAAGTGCCGTCGGATTTTGTGGAGTGGGTGTGAAGGTCTATAGGACTCATATTGAAACCTCTGTCTGCAGGTATGAATAAACAGCCGGCTGTGATGTTCAGCCGGCTGTTTTGATCATCTTGTATAGGATCAGTTGCTGTCCTCTTCGCGGGACGCTTCGTAGACAGTTCTCTTTCTCGCGTCGGCATTGTTCTCAAGGTAATCATCATATGTGGTAACCTTGTCGATGATGCTGCCGTCGGGAAGGATCTCAATGATGCGGTTCGCTGTGGTCTGTACGACCTGGTGGTCGCGGCACGCGATCAGTTCTACGCCGGGGAACTTGATCATTCCCTCGTTGAGGGCGGAAATGGATTCCATGTCCAGATGGTTTGTGGGCTCATCGAAGATCAGGCAGTTTGCGCCGCTGATCATCATCTTGGAGAGCTGGCAGCGCACCTTCTCGCCTCCGGAGAGGACGCCGATCTTTTTGACGCCGTCATCGCCGGCGAACAGCATTCTGCCGAGGAATCCTCTGACGTAGGTAACATCCTTGATGGGAGAGTAGCCCGTAAGCCATTCGGTAATGGTGCGCTCGCCCCTGAACTCCTTGGAGTTGTCTTTCTGGAAATATGCCTGGGATGTTGTTACGCCCCACTTGTAGGTTCCTTCATCGGGCTCCATGTTGCCCATGAGAATTTCGAACAAAGTGGTCTTGGCGAGCTCCTGGCTTCCCACAAAAGCGATCTTATCGTCATGTCCCATGACGAAGGAAACATTGTCGAGGACCTTCACGCCGTTGATGGTCTTGCTGATGCCGCTGACTGTGAGCACTTCATTTCCGATCTCTCTGTCCGGACGGAAATCGATATAGGGATATTTGCGGCTCGAGGGCTTGATCTCATCGAGCTGGATCTTCTCAAGTGCGCGCTTACGGCTGGTGGCCTGCTTGGATTTCGAGGCGTTTGCCGAGAAGCGGGAGATGAACTCCTTGAGTTCCTTGATCTTCTCTTCCTTCTTTTTATTCGCTTCCTTCATCTGACGGATCAGCAGGCGGGAAGACTCATACCAGAAATCGTAGTTTCCGGCAAAGAGGGTGATCTTTCCGTAATCGATGTCCGCAATATAGGTGCAGACCTTATTGAGGAAGTAGCGGTCGTGGGAAACGACGATGACAGTATTGGGGAAGTTGATCAAAAACTCCTCAAGCCATGCGATCGCGTCCAGATCCAGGTGGTTGGTGGGCTCGTCCAGAAGCAGGATATCGGGATTACCGAAAAGCGCCCTTGCCAGCAGTACCTTGACTTTCTGTGCACCGGTAAGTTCTCTCATGAGATAGCTGTGCAGCTCTGTTTCGATCCCGAGGCCGTTAAGCAGAGTCTCCGCGTCGGATTCCGCCTCCCAGCCGTTGAGCTCCGCGAACTCGGTCTCCAGTTCACTTGCCTTGATGCCGTCCTCGTCGGAAAAGTCCTCCTTCATATAAAGAGCGTCCTTCTCTTTCATGATCTCGAAGAGACGTGAATTGCCCTGAATGACAGTGTCAAGAACTACCTGGTTGTCATATTTATTCTGGTCCTGCTCCAGAAAAGAAAGGCGCTGTCCGGGAGTGATGGAAATATGCCCGTTTGTGGTATCGAGCTGTCCGCTCAGGATCCTTAAGAAAGTGGACTTGCCCGCGCCGTTGGCACCGATGATCCCGTAGCAGTTTCCTTCGGTGAATTTAATATTTACATCCTCAAACAGTGCTTTTTTGCCGAGTCTGAGAGTTACGTTATTTGCTGCGATCATGTAGCCTCCTTTTTTCCATAACAAAAGCGCAGATCAGGATCTGCTTTTCTTATAATAGCGGAGTACGCCGGTGTAAGCAAGTAATGCTTTTCATAAATTTTACATACAGAACCTTCAGATTATGTACAGAGGAGTTTATCTTTGGACACAAATCATAGTATTTTGGGCAAAATAGTGTTAAACTGTCATTAAGATAATGACACAAGAGGTTTGCATGAGAATCAGATACGGAAGCATTCTGAAGACGCCTGCAGTGCTCTCCGGCCTTTATCTTCTGGCAGTTATGCCGAGGATGACGAACAGAGCGGATCCGGCGCCTTTTAAAACGAGGTTTTTCGCTCACAGAGGACTGCATGACAACGGATCGGACGCTCCGGAGAATTCCATGGCGGCGTTCAGAAAAGCTGTGGAGAGCGGGTTCGGGATCGAATTGGATGTACAGCTTACCGCGGACCTTGTCCCGGTGATCTTCCACGATCCGGATCTTTTAAGAGTGTGCGGCGTGAACAGACAGGTAAGGGACTGCACCTTTGCGCAGCTGCAGGAGTATACGATCTTTGGCAGCAACGAGAGGATTCCCGCACTGAAGGATTTTTTAGAGATGGTGGACGGAAGAGTCCCGCTGATCGTGGAATTCAAATCCGAGGACACGGACATGACGCTGTGCAGGATCATCGATCCGATGCTGAAAGCTTATAAGGGCGTCTACTGCATAGAATCCTTTAATCCGCTGGTTCTTTTCTGGTACAGGATCCATCGCCCGGGAGTAATGAGAGGCCAGCTTTCAGACGGCTTTCTCCATATCCCCAAGTACAGGACGTTTCCGAAAGCGCCGGCCACAATATCTGTCCAGTTTCTGATACCAAACTTCTTGTCAAAACCTGACTTCATCGCATACAATCATATGTATGAAGGAAATCTTTCCAGGAGGATCTGCCGGAGTCTTTACAAGGCGAAGTCGGCGGCCTGGACGATCAGAAGCGAGAAGGAGCTGAAAAAGGCTGCGGGAGCTTTTGATGTTTTTATTTTTGACAGCTTCATACCGAAGCTGCCCGAAGGGCAGTAGACGAGTGAGGCCGCGGGGCTTCATACCGCAGCTGCCGGAAGGCGGCACAGGCATGAGGTCTTTTGTCGTTTCATAACGGTAACAGCTCTTATTAAAGAGTTGAATATTAAGGAGGTACGTGAATGAGCAAAAGGGTATATCTATTCAACGAAGGCAGTGCCGACATGCGTAATCTCCTTGGCGGTAAGGGTGCGAACCTGGCTGAGATGACCAATATTGGTCTTCCGATCCCGAACGGTTTCACAATTTCCACCGAGGCGTGCACAGACTATTACAATGACGGCAAGACCATTAACGAGGACACACAGGCGCAGATCTTTAAGGCGCTTGAGTGGCTGGAAGGCGTGCAGGGCAAGAAGTTCGGCGATACGGAGAATCCGCTTCTGGTTTCCGTTCGTTCCGGTGCGAGAGCATCCATGCCCGGCATGATGGACACCATCCTCAACCTTGGTCTCAACGATGTGTCCGTAAAGGGCTTTGCTGCCAAGACCGGCAATCCCAGATTTGCCTATGATTCTTACAGAAGATTCATCCAGATGTTCTCTGATGTCGTTATGGGCATGAGCAAGACTTTCTTCGACAGCATTCTTGAAGCTGAGAAGAAGGCTCACGGCTATGTATATGACACAGAACTGAAGGCAGAGGATCTTCAGAATGTCATTGCCAAGTACAAAGAGATCTATGCTGAGAAGATGGGCGAGGAGTTCCCTCAGGATCCCAAGGTACAGCTGATGGAAGCCATCAAGGCTGTTTTCCGTTCCTGGGACAATCCCAGAGCTAACTACTACAGAATGATGAACGATATCCCTTATGAGTGGGGTACCGCTGTCAACGTTCAGTCCATGGTATTCGGCAACATGGGCAATACTTCCGGTACCGGCGTTGCGTTCACACGTAACCCTGCAACCGGCGCGAAGGGTATTTTCGGTGAGTATCTGATCAACGCGCAGGGCGAAGACGTCGTCGCAGGTATCCGTACTCCTCAGCCGATCACACAGCTTGAGAAGGATCTTCCCGAGTGCTACAAGCAGTTCATCGCGATCGCTGACAGACTTGAGAAGCACTATCGCGACATGCAGGACATGGAGTTCACCATTGAGGAAGGCAAGCTGTATTTCCTGCAGACCAGAAACGGCAAGAGAACCGCACAGGCCGCTATCCAGGTCGCATGTGATCTGGTAGATGAAGGCATGATCACTCCTCAGGAAGCAGTTCTTCGTATCGAGGCCAAGAGCCTTGACCAGCTGCTGCACCCTGCATTCGATGCTGCTGCGCTTAAGAACGGCAAGCAGATCGGCGAAGCGCTTCCCGCTTCTCCCGGTGCTGCCGCGGGCCGCATCTATTTCAACGCTGACGACGCTGTAGCTGCACATGCTGCAGGCAGCAGAGTCATCCTGGTCCGTCAGGAGACTTCCCCTGAGGATATCGAAGGTATGCACGCTGCAGAAGGCGTTCTGACCATGCGCGGCGGCATGACTTCCCACGCGGCAGTTGTCGCGCGCGGCATGGGCACCTGCTGCGTATCCGGCTGCGGCGACCTCAAGGTCCATGAAGAAGATAAGTTCATCGAGCTTGGCGGCTACACCATCAAGGAAGGCGAGTACATCTCCCTTGACGGCTCCACCGGTAAGATCTATCTTGGCGACATCCCGACAGTTGAAGCATCCATCTCCGGCAACTTCGAGAGGATCATGAACTGGGCAGACCAGTTCAGAAGACTGAAAGTCAGAACCAACGCTGACACTCCTGAGGATGCTGCGAATGCAGTCCGTATGGGCGCTGAAGGTATCGGTCTTACAAGAACCGAGCACATGTTCTTCAATCCTGAGAGAATCCCGAAGATCCGCAAGATGATCCTCTCCGACACAGTCGAAGAGAGAGAAGCGGCTCTGAACGAGCTGATTCCTTTCCAGAAGGGCGACTTCAAGGGCATCTACAAGGCTATGGAAGGCAGACCGGTTACCATTCGTTTCCTGGATCCGCCGCTTCATGAGTTCGTCCCCACAACAGAAGAGGACATTAAGGAACTCGCCGATGAGATGGGCCTGTCCGTAGAAGTAGTCAAGGCTCGCTGCGACTCCCTGCATGAGTTCAACCCGATGATGGGTCACCGCGGCTGCCGTCTGGCTGTCACATTCCCTGAGATCGCTAAGATGCAGACCAGAGCTGTCATGGAAGCCGCGATCGAAGTTAATGCAGAGGAAGGCTATAATATCATCCCTGAGATCATGGTTCCCCTGGTAGGCGACAAGAAAGAGCTCGCGTTTGTCAAGAAGACCATCGTTGAGACTGCTGAGGAAGTCAAGAAAGAGAAAGGCTCCGATATCGAGTACCACATCGGTACAATGATCGAGATCCCCAGAGCTGCTCTTATGGCTGACGAGATCGCGGAGGAAGCTCAGTTCTTCAGCTTCGGCACAAACGATCTTACTCAGATGACATTCGGCTTCTCTCGTGATGACGCAGGCAAGTTCCTGACTGACTACTACAAGAGCAAGATCTATGAGTCTGATCCTTTCGCACACCTCGACCAGAACGGCGTTGGCCAGCTGATCCAGATGGCTGCTGATAAGGGCCGCAAGGTACGTCCCGACATCAAGCTCGGCATCTGCGGTGAGCACGGCGGCGATCCCGCTTCCATCGAGTTCTGCAACAAGGTCGGCCTGACCTATGTTTCCTGCTCACCTTTCCGTGTACCGATCGCAAGACTGGCAGCTGCTCAGGCGGCGATCACGAACGGCGATGTGAAGTGATAACAAAACCAAATAAGATTAAAAGGGACTGCCGTTCGCGGCAGTCCCTTTTTTTGAGAAATTTGTTAATAAAATATAAAGTTATCCGGTCAGGCAAGTCCTTTCCATGTGACGCCGTAAACCTGCTCCATAACCTTGCGGACCTCGTCCATCATATGCTGACACGCTTCGCTCTCGGTCGCGAACTGCATGAGGCCGATCTTCTTTTTCTTCTCACTGAAGTATACTTCCCAGCTGTCCTGCTTGTTCTTTCCCATGCAGATCCTTCCGCCGTGGGAACCGCCCTTGAGGTTATATAAACGAGAAGGAACAAGATGTTCTTTGAAGAATGCTTTAAGCTCTTTTACAGTCATGAGTCTCCTCCTTTTATTGAAAATCACTTTAAGTAGTTTTGAAAACTACATATAATATAGCACCGGGAGTCAAAGCTTTCAATACGCATCACGATTTTTTCATGTATAAATAGAATATTAAATATGAAAAAACGGGATGAGTGAGTAAATGCAAGAAATTGAGAGAAATAATAAGATATTAAGAGATATATGCTGTTTTTGCGGCGATTCATTCGGTTGCAAACAAAAGGGGATAAAACTATTATACCAACTAGAGTTAGCACTCGACATGAATGAGTGCTAACAACCAATTGCTGAATATGTAAATGGATCATTCACGCATGATAAGGAGGCGTAAAACATGAAGTTAGTACCTTTAGGAGACAGAGTCGTACTCAAACAGCTTGAGGCGGAGCAGACCACAAAGTCCGGCATTGTTCTTCCCGGACAGGAGAAAGAAAAACCCCAGCAGGCGGAAGTCATCGCTGTCGGCCCCGGCGGAGTTGTTGACGGCAAAGAGATCAAGATGGAAGTTAAGGCCGGCGACAAGGTCATCTATTCCAAGTATGCGGGAACAGAAGTCAAGCTCGAGGATGAGAAGTTCATCATCGTCAAGCAGAATGACATTCTGGCAGTGATCGAATAAATAAGACAGGCACTATTTTGAACTTAGAAAAGAGGTAATACTATGGCAAAAGATCTCAAACACGGCACAGACGCCAGAGTGGCAATGGCAGCCGGAATCAACAAACTTGCGGATACAGTAAAGATCACACTTGGACCTAAGGGCAGAAATGTTGTCCTTGATAAGTCCTACGGCGCACCTACGATCACTAACGACGGCGTTACGATCGCTAAAGAGATCGAGCTCGAGGATAATTTTGAGAACATGGGCGCACAGCTGGTCAAGGAAGTTGCCACCAAGACAAACGACGTGGCAGGCGACGGAACAACTACCGCTACAGTCCTTGCACAGGCTATGATCAACGAGGGTATGAAGAACCTGGCTGCAGGCGCAAACCCGATCGTTCTCAGAAAAGGCATGAAGAAAGCTACTGACGCAGCAGTCGAAGCTATTAAGAAAATGAGCACACCTGTCAACGGCAAGGCGCACATTGAAAACGTAGCTACTATTTCTTCCGGCGACGCAGAGGTCGGCAAGATGGTCGCAGACGCTATGGAGAAGGTCTCCAAGGACGGCGTCATCACCATTGAAGAGTCCAAGACAATGCTCACCGAGCTGGATCTGGTCGAAGGTATGCAGTTCGACAGAGGCTACATCAGTGCTTACATGGCAACCGATATGGACAAGATGGAAGCAGTTCTGGACGATCCTTTCATTCTGATCACAGATAAGAAGATCTCTACTATCCAGGATATCCTTCCCCTTCTTGAGCAGATCGTCAAGATGGGCGCGAAGCTCCTGATCATCGCTGAGGATGTCGAGGGCGAGGCTCTCACAACTCTGATCGTCAACAAGCTGCGCGGCACTTTCAGTGTAGTTGCTGTTAAGGCTCCCGGCTACGGCGACAGAAGGAAAGCAATGCTTGAGGATATTGCCATCCTGACAGGCGGCACAGTGATCAGCTCTGACCTTGGTCTTGAGCTCAAGGACGCTACTCTCGATCAGCTCGGCCGCGCTAAGAGCGTAAAGGTTGAGAAGGAGAATACAGTCATCGTTGACGGCCTCGGCGACAAGAAGGCTCTTGCTTCCCGCGTCGCGCAGATCAAGAAGCAGATCGAAGAGACCAAGTCCGATTTCGACAGAGAAAAGCTCCAGGAGCGTCTTGCCAAGCTCGCAGGCGGCGTAGCAGTTATCCGCGTAGGCGCAGCTACCGAGACTGAGATGAAAGAGGCAAAATATCGCATGGAGGATGCTCTGAACGCTACCC
>CAMKAA010000023.1 GCA_946410365.1 uncultured Lachnospiraceae bacterium
CTTCCGCGTCGGAGATCGAGGTGTTGCAGACAGGACACCAGTTGATGATCCTGCTGCCTTTGTAGATCCAGCCCTTCTTGTACATCTTCACGAAGACTTCTGTAACAGCCTTATTACAGCCCTCGTCCATGGTGAAGCGCTCGCGGTCCCAGTCGCAGGAGGAGCCGAGCTTTTTGAGCTGATTTACGATCCTTCCGCCGTACTCTTTACGCCAGTCCCAGCAATATTCGAGGAACTTCTCGCGGCCGAGGTCCTGCTTGCTGATGCCCTGCTCCTTGAGATTATTAATGATCTTGACTTCCGTCGCGATGGAAGCATGGTCCGTTCCGGGCTGCCAGAGGGTATTAAATCCCTGCATGCGTTTCCAGCGGATCAGAATGTCCTGCATCGTATTGTCCAGGGCGTGCCCCATGTGGAGCTGTCCCGTGATATTCGGCGGGGGGATTACGATCGTGAAGGGGGTCTTCGTGTGGTCCACTTCAGCGTGGAAGTACTTCTTATCCTCCCAGTTTTTATAGATCCGGTCCTCGATTCCCTGAGGATCATAAGTCTTGGCGAGCATCTTTCGCATGTTCTCTTCTCCTTGGTTGTCTGTATAGTTAAACATGTAAAACACGGCAGCTCCGCATTTTACGCATTATGAACAAAATATACCGCGTCACACTGTTTTGTCAATTCCCGTGTGAGGACAGAGGCCTCTTTAACGGTTAAAGGAACTGATTGCGCGCAGGGATATAGTCGTAATCCGCTTCTTTGAGCTTTTTGGTGATCTCTTCTTTGTCAAGCTCCAGGTCTTCGCAGAGAGCATCCAGAGTCGGATAATGGTCTCTGAGCTTCATATTGAGAAAGCTGGCGAGCATATCGGGATCTTCAGGCAGCATAATCTCCTCCTTCTTTCCGGGCCGCGTCTCTTATCCGTTTTTCGGAGCATTTTGCTCAAAACTGAATAAACTGCGGTGCAGAATTCTTCTGTTAATGATATAATACATATTCGCAACGTAAACAATTGTATCATATATTGTGACTTACTATGACAGAAACCTCCAAAAATTCAACAGAAAATGCAGTCTCTGCCCATGAACTTCCGTGGTTTGTGAAGGGACTTCGAGACGGGATCCCCATCTGTATGGGATATTTCGCCGTATCTTTCGCACTGGGCATCACCGCACGAGGCGTCGGAATGAACGCGCTGCAGGCCGGCCTGATGTCCATGGGCATGGTCGCTTCAGCCGGAGAATACGCGGCGATCGTCCTGATCGGTTCCTCTGCCGGTGTTTTCGAGATGATCACCACCTGTATCGTAGTTAACCTCCGGTATTTCCTCATGAGCTGTTCGCTCTCTCAGAAGCTGAGTCCGGATCTGCCTTTTTATCACCGGTTTATGCTGCCCTACTGCATCACTGACGAGATCTTTGGTCTCTCTTCCGCTGTGCAGGGATGGCTCGATCCAAGATACTCCTACGGTATGACAGTTATCTCAGTAGCCGGATGGACCACCGGAACTGTCCTTGGCGTTCTTTTGGGCAACATAATGCCTGCCTGGGCTGTTAACGCGCTCAGCGTCTCGCTCTACGGCATGTTCCTGGCGATCATCATCCCTCCCGCGAGAAAAGACAGATTTATCGCAGGTCTCGTTGTAATATCCATGGCGGCAAGCGGTTTATTCTCTGTCCTTCCCCTGTTAAGGGAAATCTCCGGCGGTTTTAAAGTGATCATACTCACGCTCCTGATCGCCGGAGCAGCGGCTTTCATCCATCCCATTGAATAAGGAGACTATTATGAATCCGGGAATTTATCCTTCGCTTCTGATCATGTGCCTGACAGTATATTGTATCAGAATGCTTCCCTTTCTTGTTTTCAGAAAAGAGATCACGAACCGCTGGCTCCGCTCTTTCCTCTACTATGTGCCTTATGTCACGCTGGCTGTCATGACTTTCCCGGCGATCGTCACGGCAACGGACAACATATGGTCCGGAATTGCCGCCCTGGTCGTGGGACTTTTGGCCGCGTGGTTCAACGGGGATCTGTTCTTTGTAGCTGTATCCTGCTGCGCGACTGTATTCCTCACAGGATTGTTTCTCTGACCGGTGTACCGGACACTTTAATGTCCTCTATGTCCGTTTATTAATTTTTTATACTCTTTTTTTCTTTTCTTTCTTGCATTCGCTATTCTATTATCTACAATTAATACGAATAGCAAACCTTACGATAAAGGGACGTGATAATACATATGTTTAATGAACTAAGATATCGTTTTTCCAAATTTATGCAGGGAAGATACGGAGTGGACAGCCTTTCCCGCTTCCTCTCCATAGTGCTTCTGGCGATCATAATCCTGGGAATGTTTGTAAGGATCCCGCTTTCCGGCACGATCACCCTCGTGATCCTTGTGATCCTCTATTGGAGAATGTTCTCCAGGAATATTCCCAAGAGATATGAAGAGAATCAGAAGTTCCTTCAGATCCGGGACAAACTGCTGGGGCGTTTCTCGAATTTCGGGAGCAACATGTCACAGATGAAGGATTACCACATCTACAAATGTCCCAGATGCAACCAGAAGATCCGCATCCCCCGCGGGAAAGGACATATCATGGTGAGATGCCCCAAATGCGGATATGAGTTTCACAAGAAAAGCTGACTTAAGCGGCCGGTTCACCGGCCGTTTTTCTTTGTAAAATCAATATCTTCTGTTTATAATATCCTTCATAGAAAGTTTAAGGTAAGGAGTTCTATATGTTCGGATATGTTGTCGTCAGCGAACAGGATCTTAAGATCCGCGAGTTTAATCTGTACCGTTCCTATTACTGCGGAATGTGCATGGATCTCAAGGAACACTACGGACAGACCGGAAGACTGACGCTTAGCTATGACACTGTTTTTCTGGCACTTCTTCTGACGAGTCTGTACGAGCCTGAGGAGTCGCTGCGAGACATCCGCTGCGCGGTCCATCCCGTAGAGAAACATGCGGCGAGGCAGAATGAGTACACACGTTACGCGGCAGATATCAATATCATTCTCTCCTACTATTCCTGTCTGGATGACTGGGATGACGAAAAAGATCCGAAGAAGAAAATGTTTGCCGCTTTACTGAAGAATAAGAGTGAAAGGGCCTGCTCTCTCTATCCTGAAAAGGCTGCTGTCATACGCGGGAAACTCTCTGAGCTCCATGAACTTGAGAAAAAAGCGGGGAGCGGGGAGGAACCCGGTCTTACTTCCGCGGCTCTGTTGGATAGGGCAGGGAGTATTTTCGGGGATCTTCTGGCGGAAGTGTTCGACTGCAGGAGGGATAACTGGAGTCCGGCTCTGAGGAGGGTCGGTTTTAACCTCGGCAAGTTCATCTATATTCTGGACGCCTATGATGACCTGGAAAAAGATGAAAAGAACGGGAGCTTTAATCCCCTTCTCGGCATGAAGGACAAGCCTCATCTCGACGACTATGTGCGCGGCGTCCTCACCATGACCCTCTCGGACTGCACAGGCGCGTTTGAAACGCTTCCTGTCGTAGAAAATATTGATATCCTTCGCAATATATTGTATTGTGGAATATGGTGTAAATTTGAAGAAGTATTCAGGAAACGAACCGGAGTGACAGAAGGCTCCGTAGAATCCACGGAAAGGACCGCACAAAATGAGTGATCCGTATAAAGTTCTCGGCGTTGACAGAAACGCCTCAGACGATGAGATCAAGAAAGCATACCGGACTTTGAGCAAGAAGTATCACCCGGATGCCAATATAAACAATCCCAACAAAGACAAAGCCGAGGAGATGTTCAAGCTTGTCCAGGAGGCGTACCAGCAGATCATCTACGAGAGACAGCATCCATACGCTTCCGCAGGCAGCCAGAATTACGGCAATACAGGAAGTAATACCACCTACGCCGGCGGTTCCTACGGCGGAGGCCAGGGCTACAACGGCCAGTTCTATACAAGCTGGGAAGATTTCTTCAACGATTTCTTCGCGGGCGCCTACGGCGGCCAGTATCAGCAGCAGTATAATCCTACTATGAACAGTGATTATCAGAGGTATATGAACGCGGCGGCCAGCTATATTAACGCAAGGCGCTACAACGAGGCTCTCAATGTCCTTGGCAATGTAGAGGACCACAGCGCGCTCTGGCACTACTACAGTGCTATTGCCAATGCCGGACTTGGAAATCACGCCCAGGCTTTGGAATACGCTAAGATCGCTGCTGAAATGGAGCCGAACAACTACTCCTACCAGAACCTTGTTACGCAGCTCAGCAGAGGCAGCAACATGTATCAGCAGCGTGAGGCCAATTATATCCGCCCCTATGAAAGCAGCGGCGGCTGGTGTCTCAGGCTCTGCCTGCTCAATATGTTTCTCAATATTTTCTGCGGAGGAAGATTCTTCTGCTGCTGACCATGAAATAAGTAATAAAGAGGCTGACGCTTTTTTGCGTCAGCCTCTTCCGGTCTTTAAGTTATATTAAGATCAGCGGTTTCTGCCGTGGCACTTCTTGTACTTTTTGCCGGATCCGCAGGGGCAGGGATCGTTGGGATAGATCTTGGCGGGCTTTCTGACAGTGCCGCTCTCCTTCTGCTCCTTGAACAGTTCCTTCCTCTTTTCCTCGTCGAAAATAGGTTCCCACTCCTCAAGGTCATAGAGCCAGT
Source organism: uncultured Lachnospiraceae bacterium (assembly GCA_946410365.1). The sequence continues at coordinate 4,633 of CAMKAA010000023.1, forward strand.
CAGCACCGGCTGCTACCATGTTCTTATAGAGCTTTTCTTTGTCAAATCCAAGGTTAACGACAGTATTCTCGTCCATCTCCTCGATCGGATTGGCTTCTTTCAGGGAGTCATTGATCCCGTCCAGAAATCCTGTCATTGTAAGGAGGTCTACGTCAAATTTCTCTGCAAGTTCACTGACCGTTCCGGTCACCACCTCATCGGGGTTTTTAAGAATCTCAGCGTAAATAGCCTTCTCTTTGGCAAAATAGTCCGCCCACAGTCTCTGAAGATCGCCTTTGTTGGCTTTCTCATTGTAAGCTTTATCTCTCCACTGTTGTAAAATACCCATTTGAATACCACCTTTCTTAGTATTATTCTTTCAGTAATGTATTTGTGTCAACGGTTCCCTCGAACACGGTTCTGGCAGGTCCGGTCATCCAGACATTGTTATTTTTTTTGTCCCACTCGATCTCAAGGCTTCCGCCCAGAACATCCACAGTGATGCGCTCGCCGGTCTTCCCGTTAAGTACACAGGCCACTCCCGTCGCGCAGCATCCGGTTCCGCAGGCCAGAGTCTCTCCCGATCCTCTCTCCCATACTCTCATCTTTACATGTCCTTCGTCAATGACCTGGACAAACTCAGTATTGATCCTGTTGGGAAAGCGTCTGTGGTTTTCATAAGAAGGCCCGATCGCCGCAAGAGGCAGATCATCAGTATTGTCCACGAACAGCACTGCGTGAGGATTTCCCATGGAGACGCACGTCACTCTCTTAATCTCATCTCCGATCTCCAGAGGAGCATCGACCGCTGCGCAGCGGATCTTACTTCCGTCATCCAGTTCAAGCGGTCTTCCTTCTTCCTCCGAATAGATCACAGGGATCTCGGAAGACTCCAGAATAGCCGGGCCCATATTGACTCTGACACGCTTTACAAACCCGTCTTCCGGATAGAGGGTAAGATACTTGATCTTTTTAAAGCTCTCCACAGTGATCCGCGTCTGATCCGTCAGCCCATAGTCATACACAAATTTACCGACGCAGCGTATCCCGTTTCCGCACATTTCTCCGCGGCTTCCGTCGGCGTTATACATTTCCATTTCAAAATCAGCGATCTGTGAGCTGTTGATGAAGATCACACCGTCTCCTCCGATTCCGAAATGTCTGTCGCTCATTTTTCTGACGAGTTCCGGCTTAATATCTTCAGGAACAGTCTGGGAAATGCCGTCTATATAGACATAATCGTTGCCGCAGCCTTCCATTTTCGTAAACTTGATGATCATAAGAACCTCTTTTTATACCTATTGCTCTCTCATGAAAAGAGGAAGTTTTTTTCCGTTTTCCCGCACTACGCACAGAATTCTCTCGCTCTCTTCCGATACAGGTCCCATGGTATCGCTGTCCATATCCGCGATCCAGGTCAGCCCTGCTTCTTTCGCAAAACGTTTCATCTCCTCAAGCGTGTATCCCCGCTGGCGATGGATCTCCTGATACTTACGGAAAATATTATCGTCCTCTCCTATACCTTTCTCCTTAATAAACAGAGAGAGGTCATATTCATTGATCCGGGACTCGTCGTCGAACCAGTTCTCCCAGATAAAGGAGCAGTCCTCTCTGTCTTCTGCGATCGTACTGTCACCGATCACATCCCTGTACAGATGAAGAGTCTTGAAATCGAACACAAATATTCCTCTAGGAAAAAGAAAAGTATTTACTCTCTTAAAGAGTCTTACCATATCCTCGTCCGAGAGCAGGTAGTTGACACTGTCTCCCACGCTCACAAAGGTCCCGGCCGTTCCGTAGAGTTCGAACTCCCTCATATCCTGGCACAAATACAGCGTCCTGTGCCTGAGGCTGTCCCTTCTTTCAAGCGCTATTTCAAGCATCTCTTCAGAAAGATCGATCCCCATGACATCATATCCCCTGTCTGCCAGGATCTCCGTGAGTTTCCCTGTCCCGCAGCCGAGATCTACCACCAGGTTCTTTTCAGCAGCGAGCAGCACATCCTGGGCTTCGCTGGCTCCTGTTCTCTTCTGCGTCGGCTTAGAAACTCCGAATCTGGTGATCATATCCTGGATCCGGTCAGCTGTAAGCTGATAATCCGTCCCGTCCATAAATTCATCGTAGACGGACGCAAAACTTCTATAGCTTTCGTACATATTCTTTTGACCTTCCAACTCTTATATCCGACACAAATAACACCGGTCCGGAATCCATTGCCTGTCAGACGATCCGCGCGAGAAGTCCGTAGGAAACAATAGACATGATCACAGTGGCGATGAGAATTCCCAGAATTTCGGCCACAAGAGCCTTCTTAAAATCGACGTCCAAAAGCGCCGCGATGAGAGACCCTGTCCATCCTCCCGTGCCCGGGAGCGGAATTCCGACAAAGAGCATGAGTCCTAAGAACTCTCCTTTTTCAAGGGCATCGCTCTTGTTCATGGCTCTGCTCTCCAGTTTATGGACCACTTTTCCCGTAGGTCCGAATTTTTCAAGCCATTTGAAGATTCTCTTGATAAAAAGAAGTATGAACGGGATCGGCAGGAAGTTTCCGATCACACAGATCGGTATGGCTTCCACGATATCGACGCCAAGAAGTGACGCAACTATAAGCCCTCCCCTGCATTCGAGGATAGGCATCAGGGATACAATAAATACAACCGCCTTTGCTGAAATATACTGACCAAGGTGTGCTGCAAACCAGGCTGCTAAACTCTCCATATTATAATTTACCTTAATTCCTTTAAATGATCCGGTTACCCGCGCCCGGTGATCTCACGAAGCGCCGATGTCACTGCGTCCATCTGCTCGTCCGTGCCGATCGTTATTCTCAAATACTCTTTGATAGCGGGTGAATTCCAGTGACGAACAACAATATTCTTCTTTCTCAGCTCCGTAAACAGATAGTCTCCGGAGAAATCGGGATGACTCGCAAACACGAAGTTGGCTTTTGAATCCGGGAAGCTGAATCCCATCTTCCTGAGATCTTCCTTGAAGCGCTCTCTGGTCCTGACTATTTTGACCGTAGTCGACTCAAAATATTCCCTGTCTTCCACTGCGGCCTTTCCCAGCATAATGGAGGGGAGGTTCATGGTATAAGAGTTGAAGGAGAACTTGATATCCTTGAGGTATCCGATCAGCTTCTCGCTTCCCATGGCGAACCCTATCCTGAGTCCTGCCATAGCGCGGGACTTGGAGAAAGTCTGGACGATCAGGAGATTATCATATTTTTCTGTGAGGGGCAGCGCGCTGCTTCCTCCGAAATCAATGTAAGCTTCGTCAACAATGACTACGCTGTCGGGGTTGGCCTTTACGATCCGCTCTATTGTGGCCAGGGACTCTTCAACACCTGTGGGCGCATTGGGGTTGGGGAATATGATCCCGCCGTTCTTAACTCCCGTAAGTCCGGGCATAAACTCGTAAGGGTCGATATTCATTTCCTCTGTGAGGGGGATCGGCTTATAGGGAATACCGTAAAGATCCGCCCATACAGGATAGAAACTGTAGGTTATAGCCGGAAACAGAATCGGGTCACCGCTGCTGAAAAATGCCAAAAAGCACAGGGCGAGTACATCGTCGGAACCTACTCCCACGAAGATCCTTCTGCTGTCGATTCCGTAAAAAGCGGCCAGGGCATCCGTAAGCGCTGCGGCATTCATATCCGGATACAGGCGAAGGTCATCTGTACGCAGCATGAGTTCCTCCATCGCTTTTCTGACACCGGGCGCCGGAGGATAGGGGCATTCATTGGTGTTGAGTTTTATTATGTTCTTCTCCTTGGGCTGTTCGCCTGCTGTATAAGGCACAACCTTTCTGACTTTATTCTCCCAGGACATGGTATTCCTCCTTTGTTCCCACAAATATCCCCACGGTATTTTACCCTACTTCAAATTGGATGACAACAAATAAAACGCCCTGACGCCAAAATAACTTTTTTGTCTGTTCAGATCATCTGTTCCGGATGAAATACCTCGTCAAATCTCTCCGGAGTGAGGAATCCCAGTTTTACACATGCCTCTTTGAGAGAAATATTCTCTTTATAAGCCAGCTTGGCAGTCTTCGCCGCGTTCTCATAGCCGATATA
>CAMKAA010000024.1 GCA_946410365.1 uncultured Lachnospiraceae bacterium
CCGCCGCCTTCGGTTCCGCCGCCTTCAGTGCCGCCGCCTTCGGTTCCGCCGCCTTCGGTTCCGCCGCCGCTTGTACTGCTGCCCGCTCCGGGATTGCTGCTGTCATCACCGCTGTCATCAGCAGGTGTTTCGGGAGTAGTATCCGGAATTACGATCTTTGCAGTTGCAGCGGCAGGTGTGAGCTCCGTCTTGGTAGTTTTCTTGGTCGCAGCATTCTGCGGCTTGTCATCCCAGTCATCGTCATGGGATTCCTGATCCTTGAGGGCCCTGTCCTCTTTGGCGTGATCGTAATCCTTGAATTCCACAGGTTCAAGATTCTCGTGGATCAGATTCATATAGTTCTTCCAGATCCTGCCAGGCCAGGAGGCACCCTGAAGGTTTCTGACACTCTCGGGAGTATCGCAGCCAACCCACACCGAAGTCGTATAATAGTGGGTAAATCCACAGAACCAGCCGTCCTTGGCCTCATCTGTCGTACCTGTCTTGCCTGCGCAGGGCATCTGGTTGTTCAGCTTCAGTCCGCGGCCCGTACCCCAGCCTTCTTCCATAACGCCCTGAAGCACGCTCACCATTTCTCTGGCGGCATTCATATCATAAACCTTGGAGGATACGCCGTCATAGGTGTAGATCGTATTTCCTTTATAGTCATCGATCCTGCTGATGCAGGTAGGAATACGGAATTTGCCGTCATTATAGATCGTGCAGTATCCTGAAGCCATTTCCACAGGCTTAACGCCGTAGGTAAAACCGCCAAGACTCGTAGCAAGCACATTATCGGAATCAACGATCGTAGAGAAATGCATTGCTTTGAGTTTGGAGAGTCCGTATTTAGGAGTGATATTCTCGTATACCTGCCACGCGACAGTGTTGAGGGACCTCTGGACCGCTTCGCTGAGCTCGATCTCTCCAAGATATGAACCGCTGGAGTTCTTGGGGCCGTCCTCGATCTCCTCGTCCATCACATAGGTTCCGGGGTAATACTCCTTCTCGAAAGCAGGAGTGTAGACAACGAGAGGCTTGATCGAACTGCCGGGCTGCCTGTTGCTCTGGAAAGCGCGGTTGAGGGTCAGAGCGGACTCTGTCTCCTGTGATCTTCCGCCGACCATTGCAATGACCTGCCCCGTTCTGTTGTCAATGCACACCGCAGCTCCCTGCATTTTGTACTTCCCGTCATCCGCCGTCTCCTCAAAATCGGCCAGTTCCTCGTCCACACAGTCCTGCAGCATCTGCTGTTTTTCCAGGTCAAAAGTTGTGTATATCTTATAGCCGCCCTTGAATAATTTGGCAAGACAAGCGTCGTAAAGCTCATTATATATTTTGTCATAAGCCGCTCGTTCCTGGTCGCTGGCAAAATCATAGCGGAAGGAGAAATCAGGATCCTCGATCTGCATCAGAGCTTCCGTCGCGCATTTATAGGTATAAGTCAGCACATAGGTATTCTCGTTGCGTGTCGCCTCATCCTGAGCTGACAGGTCCAATACAATCTCTTCGCTGACAGCCTGGTCATACTCTCCCTGGGAGATCACCCCGTCATCCAGCATATTTCTGATGATAAGATTTCTTCTGTCGATCGTATGGTCAGGATGCGTGAGCGGATCATAGTAAGTCGGGCTGTTGGGGATCGCGCACAGAAAAGCGACCTGCGACAGATCCAGCTGGTCAGGAGTCTTGTTGAAATATCCTTCACATGCGGAAGCGATGCCGTAATATCCGTTCATGAAGTACACATTATTGAGATAGAATTCAAGGATCTGGTCCTTGCTGTACTTCTTCTCAAGATCCCATGCGATGAAGATCTCCTCGACCTTTCTCTCCCAGGATCTGCCGTTGTTGAGGAAGATTCCTCTGGCAAGCTGCATTGTGATCGTACTGCCGCCCTGGGTGATCTGCCTGTTCACCGCGAATTCCTTCGCGGCGCGGACGATCGCCTTATAATCCACCCCTCCGTGCTTGTAGAAATTCTTATCCTCGATACTGATCATCGCTTTTCTGAACAGGTCAGGGATCTGCGCGGATGTAAGATAGTTGGAATCCTTCTCAGGATGAGTCTCGGAGATCAGATTCCCGACAGCATCATAGATCTCGCCGGTCTGCGTGGGCACAAAGGTATCCTTCGTGGATTCACTCACAAAGGTATCCGCTTCGTCCTTCATCGCTTTTACTCTGCTGTAATAACCGCCAAAATAGAAAACTGCCAGAACTGCTAAAATGCCGGCGAGCATAAGCAGCAGCAGAGTTTTCAGTATGACGACTGCAATATTTGTCTTTTTCTTTTTCGGTTTCCGCGTTGCCATTACTTCCTCCGGAATTAATAATTATTACAAAAATATAGTATCACTCTTTACAATAGTATTCCAATAAAAATACGGAAGAAACGGCTTAAACTTAATGATCATTTCACTTTTCCGTTTTCTTTTTCTTCTTTTTTCGGGATTCGCCCGTACAGCCGCGCGAGCTTGTAAATGCTCTCACTCAGTTCCCTCGAAAGGAAATTCGGCTGCAGTCTCCACTGCCAGTTTTCCCCAAGGGTTCCGGGATGATTGATCCTTGCTTCTTTCCCCTTGACCAGATAATCCTGCATAGGAATAATGCATAGATCCGCTACGCTGCGATAAGCTTCCCTGATCATATCCCAGACGAAAGTCCCGTAATCTGTATTCTCTGAGTGGATATATCTTCTCGCAAGATCCCTGTCGTGATCGCTGATCTCCTCGATCCAGGCCCTGGTTGTAGTATTGTCATGGGTTCCCGTATATACCACACAGTTCTTAATGTGATTATAAGGGAGATAATAGCTGTATTCCGTCCAGTCAAAAGCATACTGCAGGACCTTCATTCCGGGGTATCCCGCATCCTCAAGAAGTTTTTCCGTCACAGGCGTGAGTGTTCCGAGATCTTCCGCTATGATCGGAACATCTCCGAGCGCACTTTTAAGGTTCTTAAAGAAGTCCATGCCCGGTCCTTTGCAGATCTTTCCTTTCTCCGCCGTCTTATCTCCATAGGGCACAGCATAATATTCGGCAAATCCGTTGAAGTGATCGATACGGAGAACGTCGTAGAATTCCATATTTCGGGCGATCCTGTTGATCCACCACTGATATCCGTTCTTCTTAAGGGCTTTCCAGTCATAGAGCGGATTTCCCCACAGCTGTCCCGTTTTGGAGAATGCATCCGGCGCGCATCCCGCGACATCGATCGGATTTCCTTCCTTGTCCATATGGAAGATCTCCTTATGTGCCCATGAAGCGGCACTGTCCATTGCCACATAGAAGGGAATATCGCCTATAATACTGATCCCCTGCTTTTTTGCATAGGCGTGCAGTTTCTCCCAATGTCTCTCAAACTCGTACTGTTGGAAAAAGTAAAAGCCGATCTCATTTTCAAGCTCCTGCCTGGTCTTTTTAAGAGCCTCAGGATCTCTCATCTTCAGGCCCTCTTCCCAGTTCTGCCAGCTCTTTCCCTGTTCTCTTTGCTTGATCGACATGTACAGGGCGTAATCCTCCAGCCAGTATGCTTCCTTTTTGAGGAAAGCTTTGTACTCCCGCGTCTGGGCAGAAGCGCCGTTCTGCAGTCTTCCGCTGATGCTCTCTTTAAACCTCTCATATGCCTTTCTGAGCAGCGGGTAGCGGTTCTCATACATTGCGCCGTAATCAACTTTCTCCTGATCCGAACCGAACCACACGGACTCGCACTCCTGCCATGTAAGGAGGCCGTCGCCGATCAGCTGCTCAAGATCGATAAAATACGGATTTCCGGCGAAGGAAGACACCGACTGATACGGGCTGTCGCCAAATCCGGTCTGGCAGAAAGGCAGAACCTGCCACATGCTCTGTCCGGAAGCTTTGAGAAAATCGATAAACGCATATGCCTCTCTGTCGAAACATCCGATGCCGAAACGTGAGGGAAGTGAGAATACGGGCATTAGAATACCGCACTGTCTTTTCATAGATTTTATTCCTTTCTATTGGCAGTTATTTATGGGCCGGCGGCGGCTCCCGCCTTAACCCGGATCCTGAAAAAGGGCTGTGAAATCTCTTCACAGCCCTTTGGATCCACAATATGCAGTATACTTGCCATTTACGTTTTCGTCAATTGTGCTGCCAGGGCACATCTTCCAAAATATAGTATCCTTTCCGGCTCATCTTGACGCAACAAGTGAGTGTTCTCTTATCACTATGGGAATAAAGTACTCCAGCTGATGCCTCCACCAGGGCCAGTCATGGCTGACGTCCTCTCCCCAGTAATCGATCATTGCGCTGATCCTCTTGCGATGCAGTATTTTGTCCAGGTATCTCAGAGTCCTGTAACACTCATCTTCCCAGGCCCCCCTGCCGCAGCACATAAGAATAAAGGAACTGTTGTACTCGCGGATCCAGGGATGATCCTCCGGCATATTCGCGAGGAAACACTCAACCGAATTGTCATACAGAGTACTGTCCATCCATCCATGGTAATAGTAAGAGGAATCATATATTCCCGAGAGCGCGATCAAGCCGTCGAAAAGCTCCGGTCTTCTGAAAAAAGAGATCGCGGCTTGTGTCGCCCCCATATCTGCGCCCATAACAAAAGGGCGCATTCCCGGCGGAGTAAACTCCTTGATCAGTGGAATGACCTCATCCACGATGAAACGGTGATAGCTCTCCTGCCTTGCGCTTCTCCATGTGTTGATGCCGTTGTCACAATACCAGCTCTCATCATCAACTGTTTCAACACAGAAGAGCTGCATCTCTCCGCCTTCAAGATATGCCCTGAGGGTTCGCGTGACACCGAAATCCTCGTAATTAGTACATGGAGCGCACTGTGTGGGAAATCCGAGAAAAGGCGCCCCTGAATGCCCGTATTGAATGATATGCATGTCCTTGTTAAGGTGGCTGCTGTGAACAACATGCTCGTGAGTCTCCATCTGCCCGCCTCCGTCAGTATTTTGCCTCATTCAGGTCAATTCATTTGTTTCTTTGGTTCGATGTGAATTCATTTCAATTGATAAGGAGGATCATCCTTGCGAACAATCCTCCGTCAGTGCGGAATATGCCGTGCGGCAAACCAGTCTGAGCCGCATCCGTACATATATTAAACTCAATAGTTATCTGCGCGCAGTTCAAAGTATGCCTGAGGATGATCACAGACAGGACATACATCAGGAGCGCTGGGGCCGATCACGATATGTCCGCAGTTGCCGCATTCCCACACGCGGTCTCCGTCCCTGGAGAACACAAGTCCGCCCTCGATGTTCTCGATCAGCTTGCGATATCTTGCTTCATGCTCTTTCTCAATAGCAGCGACCATCTCAAAGAGATTGGCAATATCCGCGAATCCCTCTTCTCTTGCCGTCTTGGCAAATTCGGGATACATCTCCTGCCACTCGTACTGCTCGCCGTCCGCAGCGATCTCAAGATTATCCTTGGTGCTGTGTACGCCCTCGAGGATCTTATACCAGATCTTGGCATGTTCCTTCTCATTAGCTGCTGTCTCTTCAAAGATCTTGGCGATCTGAACATATCCGTCTTTTCTTGCCTTGGAAGCAAAATAAGTATACTTATTGCGGGCCTGGGATTCGCCTGCGAATGCCTCCATCAGATTATCAAATGTCTTGGTCCCGATCAGGTTTTTACCCATATTTGCATAAATATCTGCCATGTTGCTTACCTCCTTGTTTAACTAACAAATCACAACTTACTTGGTAATATTTTACCACAAAAAGGCAAATGTAAACATGATTTTTGTGAAATATGCAAATATTTCACTTTTCTTTTATATTTGGTTCATTTTGTACGCCACAGTCTTGAGAGCGTACAGCCAAGGACTGCACCGATCAGGCACCCCAGCGTATTATTCATGATATCATCAAGCTGGAAATACCCCAGCCCGTATCTGAGCTGTGCATACTCTGTTGCGGCGCTGCATATAAAACCAACGGCGGTGCACGCAATGATGCTGTATCTCATAGGCTTTATGATAAAAGGCAGCAGATATCCCATAGGAATATAGAGGAGAATATTGAGAAATACCTCTCTCGCCGCGTTGCGGCTCCCGATGTGAACGTACTGCATAGTCTCTCTAAGGCCTTCCGGCAGCATTTTAAGCGTTTCCCGAAATCCGAGGTCAAGACTGAAAGCCTGTCTGTAATTATCGAAGGCCGGAAGCTTTGACGAGCCTCCTCCTCCACGGCCAAGCAGCGTAAAACTCAGGTTTCCGACAATATAAACAGCAAAAATGAGCAGTGCGGTACCTCTGACCAGCGGTTTGCGCCTTAAGACGCACAGAAATACCGGCAGAATGACGATCATTGTCATAACTACAAGAAATATCAGCCTGTCCTCTTCCGAAAACAGGATCGGAACAAAATAGCGGATCTTATCGATCAGTTCATTGATCATAGTCTTTCCTCCGTATCGGTCTTTCCGATATTCCCCCTATACTTTCCATGTTTTACATTAAAAAAACCGGCAAGTCAAATGAACATGCCGGTTTTTTTCTGAACATTCTATTAAATTTTTATTTCCTGTCTGAGTCACTCCCGGCTCTGTTCGATGCGCATCCACACAAACAGCGCGATCACGGCCATAAGAAGTATTCCACCCCAAAAGATCGAATCCGAGGAGTCAGCCGTCTTGGCCGAATGCGTCTTTTTGATCGTTGTACTTGTTCTTGCAGGCATGGAGCGGGATATTTTGGTGGTCAGAACAGTGGCGACGATCCTTCCTTCCTCAAATGTATGCCCGCTTCTTTGTTCGATCTCTTCCTCCCCGCTCCTTCCCTCAGGAAGCGGCTCATGTGTATTAGTGATCGAATAACCGTCCAGATCGGATCCGCTGATCAGACCTGTGTATCCGTCAAGTCTCTCCTCCACAACAGAATAGGACTGCTTTACGCCGTCTGCATAAACTGCCATTTCATCAAATGTTCCGCTCCAGTCGTTCTCTTCACTTAATGTGATCGTCCTGCCGGTCTCTTTTCCGTTTGCGTAAAGAGTGATATCAACACTTCCGGGCCTTGTTCCGTCAGCATCTTCTTCGTCTTCCCAATATCCTGTAACATCGATATCCATCGAAGGATTTTTCTCAAGCGGCGCAAGAAATACTGTTTCATCGCCGTAATGTGTCGTTCCCCTGAATAGAACAGTATCTTCATCGATTACCCCCGGATCCTCTGAACCTGTGCCCGCGAAGATCCGTCCGCCCTGCTCGATCATGTATTCAGAATCTGCGTCAGTTTTGACAGCAAATTCTCTGTACCCTTCCGGCATGCTGAAATCTATCTCGTTATTTCCCTGTGTTTCCCTGACTCTGATATTATCGAGATTTACGTAACTTTCTTCATCAACTGCAAATGCCGCTTTGAGAATTGCAGCCGGTGTAAACCCGTCAGGAAAAACCTCTTCCTCTCCGTCCTCTTCTTTCTGCTCTGCAGGTGTGATCACATGTCCTGTTCCGTCCGCAAAAGCGATAAATGACGCGGTCCGGTCTGAGATCATAGGAGCTGCTGCAGGCATCACATCACACCCGGCACCGCAGCCTATCGCATCTGCGTTCTTTCCTGCGATCGCGGTGATATTTCCTTCTTCAATCACAATATGGCCGCAGGCATACTGTCCCCGGCTTGCTCCTATTGCTGCGGCCCCTTCTCCTCCGACCGCCGCAAGATATCCTTTTCCTCTTATTCTCAGACTTGCCTGCAGCAAAGGACCTTCTTCGCTGCCCGGAAGAGTTTCCGCTTCTATACCTGCATAGCCTTCAGCGCCCTGAAGAAAGTTCTCCATTACCGGAGCAGTTCCTTCTTCTGTTTTATCTCCCTCTGCAAGGCGTATCTCAACAGCCGCACCCGGGATCACTCTGAGTGCAGGTCCGTTTTCTGCTAATATCCTCACTCCGCTGAGCACAAGCGTTGCGTATCCGGAGACTTCTATCCGGTCTCTGGAATAGTCAACGGCAGGATTGAGTCTGATACTGACTGTTCCTCCGTAAATGTAGAGCTTTCCTTCTCCTTCCTCATATCTGAAACTGCCGGCCGATCCCGACTCGACGAGCAGAGAGCCCGCTTCCGTCTGTATTGTCTGCGGCACCTCTGCCGTTTCTGCGGCGTGAACACTTCGTCCCGCTGCCGATACAAGGATAAGAATCACAACAAAAATCCATGCGATCCTTTTTATCGTATTCATTTTCAAATCCCTTTATAAACAAAAGAACATGTTTTTGAGAATGCAAAATATCTTATATAATAATTTATTTTACTATTACGTAATATTTTTGTAAATATTATTTCCTCATTATGTCATTATTTTAATTTATATTTTACAAATATTAACTAAATTAGTAGTGGAAATTCTTTGGTCATTACATTACAATTTATGAGATTAAGGGTTTAGCAAAACTAAAGAAAGAGAGGACTTATGGCACAACGTACTGATATTCATAAAATATTGATCATCGGTTCAGGTCCCATCGTCATCGGGCAGGCGTGTGAATTTGACTATTCCGGCACTCAGGCCTGTAAAGCACTCCGAAGCCTCGGATATGAGATCGTACTCGTCAATTCCAATCCGGCTACCATCATGACAGATCCGGAGATGGCTGACATTACTTATATCGAACCTCTTAACGTCAGACGTATGGAGCAGATCATTGCAAAAGAACGTCCCGACGCTCTTCTTCCCAATCTCGGAGGTCAGTCCGGCCTCAATTTATG
>CAMKAA010000025.1 GCA_946410365.1 uncultured Lachnospiraceae bacterium
ATCGCGCCGCTGATCATAAAATACGCTCCCCGCTACGGTGTCAAAGTATACAGCCCCATCATCGCGCAGGCGATCCTGGAGAGCGCGTCCGGCGAATCGAGCCTTGGCAAAAAATACAACAACTTCTTCGGTCTCAAGTGCGGCACTCTTTGGACCGGAAAGAGCGTAAACCTCCTCACCGGAGAGGAATATACACCCGGACATTACACAACGATCTCCGCGAACTTCCGTGTCTTTGACACGATGGAGGAAGGCGTAAAGGGATACTTCGAGTTCCTGTTCAAAAACAGGACCCGCTACAACAACCTGATCGGTGAGACAGATCCCTACGAGTACCTTGTAAAGATCAAGGAAGACGGCTACGCGACTTCCAGCAGTTATGTCCAGAACGTCTACAACGTGATCCTGCGCTACGACCTGACCAGATTTGACCCGTGATTTATAAGGAGTATTGATGATTAAGAAATTCTTCACCTGTTTATCGCTCATACTGATGCTCGCGACAGCCGCACCTGTGCTGTCCCCCGCGCTTCCCGCACAGGCCGCTGCAGATATCACTTCGGACGGCTCAGTCAGGACGGGATGGGTCAGTAAGTCCGGGGACTGGTACTATTTTGACAAAAAAGACGGCCAGATGAAAACCGGCTGGATCAAAGACAATAACAAATGGTACTATCTTAATTCCAAGGACGGAAAGATGGTAACAGGCTGGCTGGTCCTTAAGCCCTCCGGGAATAAATACTACCTTCAAAAGGACGGATCCATGATCCAGGGTCCCGCGTGGGCATCGATCGGCAGCGGCAAGTATTTCTTTACCGCAGACGGCGAAGTCTCGAACGCGTGGGAATTAAAAGATGGTAAATGGTACTACTACACCACAGACGGCACAGTCGTCAAGAGCAGGTGGATCCTTTACAAGAACCACTACTACTATCTGGCTTCCGACGGAGTTTGCGCAGTGGGCACAGTTAAGATCGACGGCAAAGAGTACAAGTTCGGCAAAAACTGTGAACTGCTCGGCACTATCCCCTCTTCCGTTGCATCCGCGGCCAAAGCGCCGCTGACAACCGAAAAGCTTAAGTCCGGCACCGCGTATGTGGACACGGATCCGGCAAGCTCCGCTTCTTCAGCAAAGACAAAAACTGCTTCCACTGAAGCCAAAGAGGATGCCTCGAAAGCAGCAGCAACTGCTGCCATCACCAAGGTCGTCGGCAAACTCAACGAGACCACGGAATCCAGAAAGCAGTTCGTGATCCAGATCGCTAATTACGTTCGCAAATATGCCCCTCAGTACGGCATAAAGGTCTACAGCCCCATCATCGCGCAGGCGATCCATGAGAGCGGCTGGGGAGAATCTTCTCTCTCTGCCAAGTACCACAACTACTTTGGCCTCAAGTGCGGTACTCTTTGGAAAGGCAAGAGCGTCAATCTCTCAACCAAGGAGGAATACTCCGCCGGAACACTGACCACGATCAGGAGCAATTTCCGCGCCTATGACAGCATGGAAGAAGGCGTCAAGGGATACTTTGAATTCATACAGCTCCAGCGCTATGCCAACCTCAAGGGCGTCACAAGTCCCAGGCAGTACCTGCAGAACATCAAAAATGACGGATACTGCACAGGCAGCCAGTACGTCGACCACACAATGGCGATCATTAATCTTTATAACCTGACACAATTCGACAATTGATGCTGCTATGATAATGGTATTCCCGATCACCCAGATATTGGAGATTACAGAAGTTGGCTAACGATACTGAATTTACCCGGGAAGATATCAAATACATGAAGGCGGCCCTGAAACAGGCCGAAAAGGCACTCGCCATTGGCGAAGTGCCTATCGGCGCCGTGATCGTGGAAAACGGCCGCATCATCGGGCGCGGCTACAACCGCCGCAACACTGACCACACTACCCTGGCCCACGCCGAGATCACCGCGATCCGTAAGGCCAACAAAAAGGTCGGTGACTGGCGGCTGGAGGGCTGCACGCTCTATGTCACGCTGGAACCCTGCCAGATGTGCGCAGGCGCGCTTGTCCAGTCCAGGATCGACAGAGTCGTGATCGGAGCCCCCAGCTTCAAATCCGGCTGCGGCGGGACACTTCTCAACATCCTGCAAAACAGCGAATTCAACCACCAGGTCGTCGTGGATACCGGCCTGATGCAGGAGGAGTGCACACAGATCCTGCAGCGCTTCTTCAAGGATCTGCGTATTCGGAACAAAATGCGCAAAAAGGCTGAGGGAGGAAATCCATCTTTTGATTGACTTTGCCGGCTGAATCTACTATATTTACACATGTGGGCGCGACAGCGCCCCTTAATTTAGCCGTCCTGCTCTTCGGGGCGGAGCCTTAACAGCTGCCTGCCGCTTGCTGTGATGAAGTTTGGGTCTTACGCAATGATTCCCCGTGAACCGTGTCAGATTGGGAACAAAGCAGCACTAAGCGGGCCCTATCATGTGCCGTGAGGGTGCCTGGCGGAGCAGTAAGAGCAGTAACGGGTTAAGGTTCCGCCGCGAGGAGCATTTTTTATCGAAGCCGCCAAATGATCGGGGCTGTTTAGAATTCAGAAAGGTTCGATATGAGTTTAGACAATATTATGGATATGACAGACTGTACGCTCTGTCCCAGAAGCTGCAGAGCGAACCGCGCCGGAGGCGAAGTGGGCTATTGCAAGGAAGACGCGGAGCTTTATGCTGCCAGGGCCGCTCTGTATTTTGACGAGGAGCCTGTGATCTCCGGACATCACGGAAGCGGCGCCGTATTCTTCTCCGGATGCAACATGGGCTGCATCTATTGTCAGAACTATGCCATCGCCAAGGCGATGTCGGGAATGAAGATCGAGCCCGAAAGACTCTCTGAGATCTTTCTGGAGCTGCAGGACCAGAATGCCGAGAACATCAACCTGGTCACGCCCTCCCACTATCTGTACCTGATCATACCCGCTATAGAAAAAGCGAAACGACAGGGTCTCTCGATCCCTGTCGTCTATAATACCGGCACTTACGAGCGTGTAGAGGCTGTCAAGGCTCTTGAGGGCCTTGTGGACATCTGGATGCCCGATTTTAAGTATATCTCTCCCAGGATCTCCCTGGCCTACTCTCACACACCGGATTACTTCCAGTACGCCTCCAAGGCTCTTGCCGAAATGGTCCGGCAGTGCCCTGAGCCGCTTTTCGCGGACGGTACCTCCTCCATCGACGCGGAGGACGACGCTGACGATCCCGTCATGGTCCGCGGCGTAATTGTAAGACACCTTGCCCTTCCGGGCTGCGCCGAGGACTCCAGGGACATTCTGGATTATCTTCACTCCACCTATGGGGACAGCATCTTCATCAGCCTGATGAATCAGTATACGCCAATGCCCCAGGTCTACGGCGATCCCAATCTGGGACGCAAGCTGACGGCAGAGGAATATGATGAGCTCGTGAACTACGCGATCTCCATCGGAATCACTAACGGTTTCATTCAGGACGGTGAGACCGCTTCCCAGAGCTACATTCCCGCCTTCGACGGGACAGGCCTTTCCGGGCACAGAGACCGCCGCTGAGACCGTCTCAGCGGGCGGCTTATTTCCTGCGTCTCTCCAGTTCCTTCATGTAGGCATTTACCATCAGGGCGATCTTGAGGGTCATAGCGTCCTCAAAAGTCCTGATATCAAGCCCGGTACTCTTCTGCAGTTTCTCAATACGGTATACCAGCGTGTTTCTGTGGACAAAGAGCTGGCGGGCCGTCTCCGACACATTGAGGTTATTCTCGAAGAAAGTGTTGATGGTCGTCAGGATCTCCTGATCAAACTCCGTCATCTCCTCTGTCTCGAAGATCTCCTGAATGAACATCCTGCACAGACTCGGAGGCAGCTGATAGATAAGGCGCCCGATCCCGAGTTCGTTGTAAGAGATCACTCTCTTTCCCGCATAGAAGATCCTGCCTACATCCATGGCCATCCTTGCTTCCTTGTAGGAGCGGGACAGATCCCTGAGTTCCCCGACTATAGTGCCGTAGGATCCTCGCGCATTGACCATGGCTTCCATATTCAGCATATCCAGTGCCGTCATCGCGGCCTCTTCGATCTCCTTATATCCTTCATTATCATCGAGAGACTTTATGAGGATCACACTGTTCTCATCCACTTCTGTCAGATAATCACCGTTCTGTACGGTGAACAGCCCGGAGAGCATTTCCGAGGCGATCTGCTCCGATTCAGCATTGATCTCAAAAAGAATGATCGCTCTGCGCACGTTTCCCGCGATATGCAGTTTCTTGGAGCGGTTATGGATATCCACGAGCAAAAGATTGTCCAGCAGCAGATTCTGGAAGAAATTATTGCGGTCAAATTTCTCCTTATATGCGACGATCAGATTCTCGATCTCACCGGCTGCTATCTTCGCGACCATAAACGTATGCTCCGCAGTACCCTGCGCTGTCAGCACAAACTGCAGCTCTTCGTCGTCCATCACCTTGAGATAATAACTGTTCCCGATGATCTGGCTGTCCGCTGCCGACTGGGCAAAGCCTGCTGCCATACTCTTGTCCGGCGTTACAGCGCCCTCTGTCTGGGCCACAACGTTTCCGGTGATATCCTGTACACAGAACTCGATCCTGGTGATAGTCCGAAGCTGCTCAAGGCATCCTCTTATGATCTGTGATGAAACCATTTATTTCCTCCTGTATGGCTTCCTGACGGGAATCCGCCGGCAGCCTGTCACCGGCGGGCGTTTTCCCTTAAATACAAAACGGGTGCTGCACTGTTTTATATAAGTGCAGCACCCTCATGATAACTGATAATCGTGCCCTCAGGCAATGACAACTATTTATTAGTTGGCAATTGTCAGCTCTGTCTCCTTGTCGAAGATGTGGAGCTTCTTGGTATCAAAGGTGTACTTAACTGTATCGCCGGGGCGAACCTTTGTTGTGGGCTCAACTCTTGCAGTGATGTTAGCGCTGCCGAGATCGAAGTACAGGAATACTTCCGCGCCGAGAAGCTCGTAAACGTTGACCTTGGACTCGAACTGATAAGGAGCCTTCTTGTCGCCCTTGACTTCGATGATGTTCTCGGGACGGATACCGAAGATAACCTGCTTGCCGTTGTAGCCGCCGTCGATGACAGCCTTAGCCTTGTCAGCGGGAAGCTCGATGGACTGTCCCTCGACATCCAGGAATGCCTTGCCGCCTTCTACTCTTGCGGTAGCATCTACGAAGTTCATCTGAGGGGATCCCATGAATCCTGCTACGAACAGGTTGCAGGGATTGTCATAGAGGTTCTGAGGGGAATCGATCTGCTGAACGATACCGTCCTTCATAACGACGATCCTGGAACCAAGGGTCATAGCCTCTGTCTGGTCGTGTGTAACGTAGATGATGGTGGTGCCAAGTCTCTGGTGAAGCTTAGCGATCTCAGTTCTCATCTGAACACGGAGCTTAGCATCCAGGTTGGAAAGAGGCTCGTCCATGAGGAAGACCTTGGGATTACGAACGATAGCACGTCCCATAGCGACACGCTGTCTCTGGCCGCCGGAAAGAGCCTTCGGCTTGCGGTCAAGGAGATGGGTCAGGTCAAGGATTCTTGCTGCCTCTTTAACAGCCTTGTCGATCTCATCCTTCGGAACCTTGCGGAGCTTAAGACCGAATGCCATGTTATCATAAACGGTCATATGAGGATACAGAGCGTAGTTCTGGAATACCATCGCGATATCTCTGTCCTTGGGCTCAACGTCATTCATGAGCTTGCCGTCGATCCTGAACTCACCGGAAGAGATATCTTCCAGACCTGCGATCATTCTCAGGGTGGTGGACTTTCCGCATCCGGAAGGGCCTACGAAAATGATGAATTCTTTATCAGCGATTTCCATGTTGAAATTCTGAACAGCCTTGTAGCCGTTGGGATAAACCTTGCATACGTCCTTTAATGATAAACTTGCCATTGTACAACTCCTTTGTGAAATGATTAATGCGAGTTTGCGGTTCTTAAACAACTGCAATCAGTATAGTCAAAAAAGAGCCGCCACGCCATGCCATTAATACACAAAGATTTTTGAGAGTCTTAGTGATGATTCGTTATCAAAAAAGAGGAAAATTCTGTTTTTCGTAAACTTGTACAGAATTTTCCTCTTTGTTTGTCTGTTTTGACAATCCCGCTTCGGGAATACTGACAGAATTGTCAATACTCCTCCGGGTCCTCTGAATTCTCCTGTTCCCAGATCTGCTTCTCCAGTTTTCTGAAGATAGGATCATAGATCATGGCGCAGGCATATCCGGGGACACTGAGTCCGAACAGGATAAGGAGCGGCAGCAGCACACCCGCAAATATGACAGCGATCACGGGAATAAGCGTGATCACCGCCATTTTCAGCGAACTGAGCAGTTCCGTAAATGTCAGTGTCACAGCATTTATAATAGTGTGATAGACGCTGTTGTCGAACCTCGACTGCATTGCGAAAGCGTAGATCATGCACATAAGTTCAATGACAGCAACCACAAGGATGGAACTTGGAAGCCACAGCGGGTATCTCCCCCCGCCCTGCAGCACCATGACCAGGGTGGAGAACATAAGCGCTGCCAAAGCCATAAATACGATCCACATCACCGTGGCCTGCCGGAACTCCCTCTTAAAGGCGCGGAAAAAGGATTTAACGATGTATCCCTCTTCTCCCCTCACCATCTTCAAAAGCACGTAATGCATCGCAGTCAGAGCCGCTCCTGCCGTAATAACAGGCAGGCACAGCAGAAGCGTGATGAGATTGAGGATCAGAAGATCCGTCATCTTATTTAAGAATACCTGAAACGCGCTTCCCTCTTCAAAGATATTCACTTAGCGGTTCCTCCCTTCGCGACATTGCCGTCCTGGCTTCCGAACACGCTGATGCCTGTAGTGATCATCTTCTCGATGGTATCGAGAAAGCCGTTCCAAAGCACAGTAAAGAACCCCTCCGTCTTCTTCTGCACTGCGTTCTGCGCGTCTCTGATCAGAGTGTTTTCCGGAGCTTTTTCATTGCTTTTGTATGTGGTCCGGATCCCGAACATTTTCTTTGCGATCACTGAAGGGGAGATCCCCAGCTCGTCCATCTCCTCAAGGGCCTCTCTGATGGATTTGCGCAGCGAGCCCTTGTCTACGCCGTCGATCGCTTCGTCCATCTTCTTATAGAGGTCTCCGCCGATTTCCTTTCCCTGCTCAAGAAGGCTCTTATCCGAATCTTCTTCGGCCGCTGCCTCAGGAAGGCTCTCCTGCGTTCCTTCGGCCGCCTCTTCAGGGATATTCTCTTCCTCTTCTTCGGCAACTTCGTTCGTGGCTCCCTCGGAAGCCGCGGCATAACAGACAGGTCCGGCGGCGCATGTAAAGGCCAGCACTGCAGTCATCAGGATCGTAAACACTCTTTTCTTCATCTTAGAAAACCTCCGTGGGGGTCGTCCTTAATTTCCAAAACGGCTGTATTTTTTGCAAAATACAGCCGCACATTCCATTCTATGATCAGCCGATCTCAGAACCGGCCGGGATATCCTTTCCGCTCTCGGGTGTCATAAGCGCCAGAGATCCGTCAGGGCCTTCCGCGCACAGGAGCATGCCTTCGGATACGATCCCGGCGAGTTTGGCGGGCTTGAGATTTGTGATCACCATCACTTTTTTGCCAACCATTTCTTCCGCTGAGTAGTACTTGCGGATACCGGAAACGATCTGGCGCACTTCGTCACCGATCTTAACCTGGCTGCACAGAAGCTTCTTGGACTTCTTCACTTCCTCGCAGGCGATAACTTCGCCGACCCGGAACTGAAGCTTCGCGAAGTCGTCGATGGTGACTTCGGGCTTCTTCTCCACTGCAGGAGTTTCAGCTTCCTTAGCGGGCTCAGCATCCTTCTCCTCAGCGCCGGCCACCTTCTCCTTGGCCTTCTCCTCGAGCTTAGCCTGCTTCTGAGCCTCCTTGCGCTGTTTCTCCATGATCTTCTCGACGTCCTTCATGACATCAGATTCCTTGAGGCGCGCGAAGAGGATCTCAGGCTTGTCTGTGACCTTATTTCCGGAAGGATACAGGCCGAACGTACCCAGTGTATCAAAATCGCGGATCTCTGTGTTCAGCATCTTCACGATCTTGTCCGCGGTTTCGGGCATGAACGGAGCCATCAGGGCTGTGCCGATCGTGATACCCTCGATCAGGTTGTAGAGAACTGTGGAGAGACGGTCAGCCTTAGCTTCATCCCTTGCCAGTACCCACGGCTCGGTCTCGTCGATATACTTGTTGAGTCTCTTGAATACCGCGAAGATCTCGGTCAGGGCGTCAGCCGCGCGCAGCTCGTCCATCTTGGCCTCGACTTTGTCGTAAGCAGCTGTCACAAAGGCCTTGAGATCATCGTCAACGGGTTCAGAAGCGCCCTTGTCGGCAACAACGCCGTCGAAATATTTATTGCTCATCGCAATGGTGCGGTTCACAAGGTTGCCCATTGTGTTGGCGAGGTCGGAATTGATCCTCTCCACCACGAGCTCCCAGGTGATAACGCCGTCGTTCTCATAAGGCATCTCATGCACGACAAAATAGCGCACCGCGTCAACGCCGAAGATCTTCACCAGGTCGTCCGCGTAGATGACGTTGCCCTTGGTCTTACTCATCTTCTCTCCGCCCTGCAGCAGCCAGGGATGGCCGAATACCTGCTTGGGAA
>CAMKAA010000026.1 GCA_946410365.1 uncultured Lachnospiraceae bacterium
CGTCAGGCTCGAAAACTTATTTGTGCCCGCCTCTCTTTCAGCGGCAGATGCTATGATATCACTTCTCTTCCTCAGATGCAAGCACTTTTTAACAAAATATTAAGAATACTTTTTTCTTCAGAAAGAAAAAGTTAATTTCACGGATTCCCGGAAATTAACCTTTCAGAGTTCCACATTGTGGATCTCCAGAGCGGAGAAAGAGGGATTTGAACCCTCGCGCCGGTTTCCCGACCTACACCCTTAGCAGGGGCGCCTCTTCAGCCTCTTGAGTATTTCTCCTCGCCTGATTTAAGCATTAAATATGGTATTTGTTACGTTCTTTTTAAGAACGTACTAATGATTATATAGATTTGTTTTCAGTTTGTCAATTACAAGATACAGATATTTTGAATGGCTCGACTACAATATATGCCGGTCTCCATTCAAATTTCTGAAGACCGGCATTATCGCTTCCGAATTCAGCCGAGGATCTTTGCGCAGACCTTATCGAGCTCTTCATCAGAGGGATGTCCGGGTTTCCAAAGAATCGTCTGTCCGTCACCCTTATATCTGGGGATAATGTGCATGTGGAAATGGTTTACAGTCTGTCCTGCAGCCGCACCATTGTTCTGAACAACATTAAGCCCGTCCGCGCCAAGTTTATCCTTGAGTGTCTCCGCGACGGTCTTAGCTGTTTTCATCGCTTCTGCTGCCCAATCCTGCGGGATCTCGAACAGGTTGGCGAAGTGTTCCTTGGGAAGTACCAACGCATGTCCGTCTGTAGCGGGACCGTTGTCCAGGATTACCCTGAATTTCTCGTTCTCGTAAATGGTCCTGCTGGGGATATCGCCGTTCGCTATTTTGCAGAAAATACAGTTATTATCTCTCAACTTTCTACCTCCTTCATGGCAAGTATCTTGCGATTAGATTATAACAGGACTCCCGAAGGATTTCATCTGTATTCATATTCCATATTGCCGAATCTGACCTCATCTCCCCGATGCACCCGTCTCTTTTCATTTGGCTCAAGTCTTGTTCCATTGATAAAGGTACCATTTGTACTGTCCAGATCACGAATCTCGATGCATCCCTCCTCACCTTTGTATATTCTCGCGTGTACTCTGCTGACGGATGGATCCGGCAGGACCACATCGACATAGGACTGCGCTTTTCCGACAGTTGTCGGGAGCGTTCTAAGGTCGATCCTGCTGCCTCTGTCCCGTCCGTACAGTCTGCCGACCGTCTCTTGTTCACTGAAGCGGACCGTATTTCCGGCCTCTTCGTCGTTCAGTCTGTAATCCTCCGCCTTTCCCATGCCGTATACCGGCAGGTCTTTCTCATCACTCTCCAAAAAGGATGGTCTTCTGCTCCATTCTTCCTCTCTCTTCTTTCTGCGCGACTCGCGTACCCTAAGGACCGTCTCCGCAATGATCAGGCACGCGCTGACCAGCAGCAGGATCGATCCGGCAATGCACAGCCTTCTTTCCCTTTGTGAAATATAGACCAGGAGCTGTACGGCGAACAATCCGCCCGCGCCGGCAAGAAGGAATATCGTTAGAAATATTCTGAACGCTAACTGCTTTTTTCCGGATCTCCTCCCGGAATCCCGGTCTTCAGCAAGCTCTGTATTCCGCTCCTGCTTTTCAGTTGATTTGGATGTGTATCGTTCGGATCTGTCAAAATCCTCATGTTTTGTTTCTGCAGCACTATCCTCGTCCGGCTCCACTGTCCCGATTTCCCAAGGTTTGGGCGTATCTGTTTGTGCTGCTTCCTCTCTGATTACTTCCCGCAGAGCCTGCCTGTCTCTCTCCGCGGCAGCGCACAATCGGTAAGCCGCAGCGGCCGCGCGCTTATCTGTTCCGTCTATTCCATCCGCCAGGAACCGGAACACTTCCGGATTGACCACTTCCCCGGGGTAGTAAGTAAAGCAATATTTCCCGGAAGAGAGATCGTAAAAAATCTGTTCTCCTGTTAATATCAGGTGCTGCTCATCGAGCAGATATCCTGAAAGTGTCCCCGACACCTCATAAAGCGCCTCCAGAAGTCTGAACAGTTCCGCGCCCGGAATTTTTCGGCCTTCATACAGTGCGCTCAGACTCTGTCTGCCGGTAGTCTCATAGTACAGAAAACTCTCTCCGTCAATGTGTCTGAGACCGCACGGCAGTATTCCCACGATTCTGTTCATCTCCAGCATCCTGTACTGATACCCGGTTGTTTCGGCCTCCGGCGGACATGGAATGATCATATAACTATGCATTGTATCTTTATAATATGTAGCATTCATACACAGTGATCCTTCCTCTATTGTCCCAGCACCTGCTGTGCTATTGCCGAGGCTCTCCTGAATCTGCGAAAAGATTGCGGGGGGTCTGTCTTTCGTGCCCGCATTGTTACTTTCAGTTCCCAGATTGGCTCTCCCTCTCCCGTCCCGGTCAGAAGCGCAGGAGCCATTTCTCCTTTCGCAGAGGCTGTGATCTCGCTTCCTCCACCTGTCTCCGCTGAGCAGCTGCTCAGCATAAAATAGCCAGAGGTATCGATCTTTATCTCCGCCGTACTCTTCCCCCGCACAATACTTTGCCTGTATGCCGCCGTATACAGATCCTGTGTCATCCTGCACTTATCATATAGAAAAAACGTCGCATACAGGAGCATGATCACCAGCGCAAATACTGCGGGAAAGACCATTGCTGCTTCCAGAGTCATATATCCCTCAAGTTCCTTTTTCATAGCCCGTTTCTCCCCTCTTACACTGACGACAACACACCTGTGATCAGAAGCAGGCTTCCCGCGGACGCAAGAAACGGGATGAACGCTATCCGATCTCCTGCCTTTTTTCTTCCTGTAAATACCCCGATCACGCAGATCAGAGCTGCCATGATCAATGCCATTTCCGCGATCACCACTGCCGCTCTGATCCCCGTAAACAGCCCGCAGACCGCAAGGCAGATTCCGTCACCCTCTCCGATCCTCCCTCTCAGTATTAAGGATAAGATCAGGAGGAGTGCGCCCGGCGCAGCACCTGCCCATAGCTCCCACTTTGAACTTCCGCCGGGTTCAAGCAGATCCGCCGCCGCAGCAGTCACGAAAAAAATTCCGGGAATCCACAGTGGGATCCTTTTCGATCTCAGATCAGGCACCGCGGCCATCCACAGAAACAGGCAGGCGAACAGAAGTCGCGTCACATTTGTCTTCATATGTTTTGTCTGATTCCTTTTTAATGGCTGCCCTTATGTCCGCCGCCGCAGACAGGACAGGGTCTATAGTGCTCTTTGGCCGCATCCGTCTCCATCGTTGTCAAGTGCCTGACGATCCCGCTGCAGTTTCGGTCGGAGTGATACCGGTTTCCTTCTTTTGTAATATAAACGATTCCGTTTCCACCCGGCCTGCAGCATTCACAGGGATAGTACTTCGCCCCGTTTCCGCTTCTGTAATTGTCTACCTCCGATGCAGATACAGCTCTGATCTGAGGGTTGAGATAAATACAGCCGGCATCCGTGTGATACACCTCCCCATACGTAGTGACATAGACCGCCCCTTCTTGGACGCTGCCGCCGCTGTCCTGTGCTAACCCGCTCCCGGGTTCCCATCCAACCCAGGCGTGACCGCAGTATCTGGCCTGCATCGCGAAATCAGGAAAAGCAGCAATGCGCACAAAAGGCCTGACCCTGCAGTTAACGATGATCTCGACCCGGTCTCCCTCTGTCATGATCTTCGACCGGGCAAAAGACAGTCCCGCCTTTCCGCCCACCACGCAGGAATGCTTCCAGAACGCTTCTCCAAGATAAGAAGTTACTTTGTTTCTCACATAGGTCTCCGAGAGAAGCAGCGACACCGCTTCTCCGCCCTCGGTCGTCTGTTCCTGCGCGCCGTTCTCCCCTTGTCCGGCCCCCGGTGCGAATCTGGTATAATAAGCCGCTTCGCAGACCTGTTCTCCTGCCTGCTGAAGAGCTGCCTGCAGGCCGCTCTGGAGGCGGACCGCCTCAAAAATAAACAGCAGGTTCATAATGAAGAACAGGAACAGCGGCACTGCTACCGCAGCTTCCAGCGTCATACTTCCGGAAAAAGAAGGCGGGAGCGATGTCCCTGCCGCCCATCCAGACGCCCGGAGAGGCTCTTTTTTGTTTACATCTGTCAAAATACCGCCAGACGGCAGAAACATCACTCCCACCTCCTTTCTCCTGTCATACTCATTGCCTGATCTTAGCCTTTCTTCATCTGCATCAGTTATATCCGCTGCTTCCGCTAAACAAAAACTCCGTCCCGCAGGCCCTCGCTCCGGCATTCATATTAAACTCGTCCAGGCACAGATCCATCCTGAACCCGCTGTTTCCGGTGATCCTGCGCAGATCCATTTCCATAACATCCATTGTCCTTCGGGTTTTGACCGAGCTGCCCTCCAGAAGCAAAAGCCCCTGAAGATACTCGCAGTAGCCCAGTCCTTCCCCGCCGTCTCTGTCTCTGACCGCTGTCATGGGAGTCAGCAGTTCGTACAGATGTGTCTTCCAGGAATCGCCGGTCTTGGCAACCGGCACTTTCCCGCCTTTCATCAGTATCCTCACATCCTGAACACTCTCAAGATAACCCCAGGCCAGGGCAAGCGCGTAAGCGGCAGGTTCCTCCAGTTCGGGATTAAGAAGGAGCAGAGACGCTGCTGCGGCCACTGCGCGGACCTGGCCCATTCGGCTCTCATCCGTGAACAGATACGCGCAGTTGGATGCCTCTCTGATCAGAATAAGCCGTGCGGCAGTTCCCTCAAGATTTTCCCGGTCAGATTCTTTCCCGCATAAAATATACTCAGTCTGGTAACGAAGTTGTCCATCCTCAGAGGGCTTTACACAGTTTCCCATCTTCTCGTAAATATACCGGTCAAATATAATCTCATCTGCCTGCGGATATCTGTGAGAGTTGGCCGCTGTCATTCCTGTCCCCAGATGAACCTTCCGTGCGCTGAGAACGTTTTCTGTCTCGACGCGTCTTACGGAAAGCCCGTCAATATCCCCGAAAACCTGACGGAGAACAGGCAGTAACTGAAATGATCCCATTCGATCGACCATATTCTCTGCTTCCGAGGGCTCTTCCGACGCCGCTTCATACTCCTCGGCAGTAACTTCCTCTTCGTTCTCTTCTTTTTCCTCATTTTCCTGCCTTTGATTCTCCCTTTGATCTCTCAGCGCCTGCTTCAGGTCCTCTCTGCTCTGCTCTGTCTCAGCTGTCCACTCTCTTCCGCTGATCTCAAGGCCTCTCCACTGATCAGCTGTCACCAGCATTTCCGAGATCACCGCGCCGGCCGGATCCGCCGACATATACGCATATACCTGCTCCCGGACCGCTTTCCCTCCGTTGTCACAGGCATATCTCGCCTCAGGCACCCGGACATCCGAGATCTCCATTGATGTCCAGTCCCTGATCCCTCCGAAAAGGATCGCTGTCTTTCTGTCACAATTACCGGCCATATAATTCCTCAGATGCTGTGCAAGAACTTCGTTCCCTCCTCCCGGTCCGCCGTAAGACGTATCCGTAAAGAAAAGATCATATCTGCTGTGCATCTCCCTGTGGAATTCCGCCAGTGCCGCGTTCTGCGCTATGCGGCTGACGCTCTCCATCTGCATGCGAGCGGCGCCGAGCCTGGCGCCGCTGATCAGTACAAGATAAAGCGTGAGAATCGACGCAAGGGTCAGAACCAGGTACACCGTCATATAGCCGCCTGCTTCCCGCGGTGGTCTCCATTCAGGCAGGGACTTTTTTTCGCCCCGGGTCCTCTCGCTGTTCACGATCTCTCTAACATTTGCCGCTTCCGGCCGCGGAAATGATTGAGTTACTGTCGCTGCTGATTTTCTGAAACACCTTCTTAACCAGGTCGTTGAGCTGTTTTTTGAATATGATCACCAGTCCTATCAGGACCACAATGATAAGTATGATCTCGACAGTTCCCATGCCTGCTTCATCTCTTATAAAATCTCTCGCTGTCTCTCTCATCTTTTCTCCTTTCCTTTGTGTTTACTCTTCACGCTGCAAAACTGTAATAGGCAGGAATTATAATGATCAGCATTGTGATGGCAAGCATCATGATCATCGGCAGAAGCAGTTTCGTCTCCGCCTCCTCTCCCAGCTTTCTTGCTGTGTTCTGCCTTTCTTCAAAGGATGCCTTCGCCTCCTGCTGCATTACAGACAGAAGTTCCTGATTTCCCTTCTTGAGATTCTGAGCCAAAATAGCGCACAGCCTTGTATACTGCCTGGATCTGCATCGCTGCCCGAAATCCGCGTATGCTTCCGCTTCCGGGACTCCGCTCGCCAGCTCTCTGCACACCAGCAGGATCTCCTCGTATGCGCTCTGCTCCCTCATCCCTTCTTCCCTTTTCCTTGTGTATTCCTCACCGAGTCTGATAAATGTGCTGCGGACACTCAGTCCGGCTCCGAGATAGAGTACGAATTTACTGATGATCTGAGGGTAGTCCAGCATCATCTGCCGCTCCCTCTGTACTACTCTCTCGTGAAGCCTGCTTCCCATGACTGCAGCTGCCAGAAAGGCAACGATTCCCGAAAACACCAGCATCGCCATGCCCGTCCCCGCCGGTTTCTCCTCCCAGTAAAGAGAGTTCTCATCCATTTCATAGGGAAGCGGCAATTCTGTTTCTGATACACTCAGCTCGTCCGCGCTCTGTATCGCCTCTTTGATCCTGAGAGACAGCGCATCTTCGGGCGACAGTTCCGGTCCGTACACTGTGACGGGATACTCCCTTGCCCACCGAAGTCCGTCCGTAATTCCATTGTCATAACTGAGGATCGCCGTCAGCGTCACCTCACTGCTCTCTCCCTCCCCCATCCCCGAATTCCCGACCGATCCGTCCGCATCGACGAGCGCATAACTGCTGCTCTCCCAGGATATCGAAAAAGGATACCCTTCGACCGTTCCGGGCAGGTCCAATGGCTTCGTCACCCGCCCAAGGCTCTCATTCTCTCCCAGAATCCTCTCGGGCAATAGTGCGAATACTTCCTCGGCCATGGTCCGCGCCTGATTTTCACTGAATTTTCTCGAACGGACTTCCAGCCTGTAGTCTCCCTGATGGACCCTCATAACATCCCCGTCTTCCGCCTCCTGTACAACGTAAGCTTCCAGTTCAGTGTTCCGGTCTTCCCCGCCTATTTCTTCCCTCATCAGTCCCCCGTCCCTGAGGAGCATATTTCCCTCAGCGGCGGCATAACCCGCAACAGCGAGGATATCCCCTGCCAGGAAGATCAGAAGTGCAAGCCTGATCCTCCCTGTGCA
Source organism: uncultured Lachnospiraceae bacterium (assembly GCA_946410365.1). Next base: position 7,247 of record CAMKAA010000026.1, read on the forward strand.
GAACCTCTTCTCCTCTCCCTGCAGTCTTCCGTAGGGATACAGGAGTGACAGGTCTCTTCGGACTCCGCTCTCCTGAAAAAGGCCTCCCCTCCCAATCTTTTGCCCCCATGCCCTCCCTCTCTCGTAGAGATATTCCGCTATTCTCCCGATCCCTTTTCCCTCGCTGCCTCTTGAGATAAACCAAAGCACCAGATAAACCGCCAGGATCAGTCCGTAGATATAGATTTCCATCTCTTCTCCCTTCCGGCGCCTTCACGCCGCTCTATCCGCTTTTCTTTACAGTGTCACCGATAAAATCTTCTCCGACAGAGCAAGCGCACACAGATAGGCTCCCAGACAGAGCGTCATAAACGCGATCCCCTCCGGATTGTGGTAAAGCACATCGAAAAAGCCCGGAGACGTCATCCCGATATAAAAGATGATCATAAAAGGCGTAACATCCATGATCCGCTGCTCAAGCCGCCGGCTGCCCAGCATGATGCTGATCTCATTTTCCACATCAATCCTCTCTTCGATCAGGGACGCCGTACGCGACAGGATCTCCGTCATATTGCCTCCGCCGCGCTTCGCGATCCTGAACACCTCCGCAAATTCCCTGATTTCCTCTGTTCCGGCTCTCCCCGCAAAATCGTCCAGCAGCTTCTCCAAAGGGATCCGGTTATCCAGCCCCCCGACCAGCAGGGTGAGTTCCCGCGTGATCGGAGCGTATTCCCCGTATTCATACACCATCTCTCTATAGCCTTCCCGAAAGGCATTCTCCGGAGAATCCCCTGACCTGAGCGCATTGTTCACACTGTCCAGAAGTTCCCTGAATTGTTCCGACAGGATCCTTTTCTTCTTCTCGCGCTCTCCCTTCAGCCTGTATATACAGTAGGGGATTGCTAAAGGAGAGAGGACGACAGCGGCGATCCCGGACTGATAAAACAGCCATGCGGCAGCAGCTGCCATTGCTGCTCCCTCCGCGAGATAAAGGAGCGCCCGCTCAGATATCAATTCCCGCCATTTCAAACTTAAACCTGTGAATGATCTCGTTTTCTTTCTTCCAGACACCGACGATCTTCCCATTCTCCTCCCCCGTCTCTGAAAATCTGTACAAAGTAGACAGATTGATCTGCCCGTTTTCTATCCCCATAACCTCAGCCACCTCCAGGAGCTTCCGGCTCCTGTCCCGAAGTCTGCCGAGGTGGACGATGATATCAATGCCGGCGGCCAGCTGCCCTCTGATCGCCGGGATCGGCAGTTCCATCCCCATCAGGATCATTGTCTCCAGCCTCGCGAGCATGTCCCGCGCGCTGTTGGCGTGACCTGTGCTCATACTTCCGTCGTGCCCC
>CAMKAA010000027.1 GCA_946410365.1 uncultured Lachnospiraceae bacterium
CTGACTACGCAGATGTTCTTCAACAACTCGATCTACTACAATTATCTGTATCGCCTCAGAGAGGCAGGTGTCACTGTTCCGATCCTCGCCGGCATCATGCCTGTCACCAGCCGCCGTCAGATGGAGCGTTCCATCCAGCTCTCGGGATGTGTCATTCCGCCCGAGCTCGCCGCTCTTGTCGACCGCTTCGGGGACTCCCCGGAAGCCATGCAGAAAGCCGGGATCATTTACGCTTCCCATCAGATCATTGACCTGATCGCCAACGGATGCGGACATATTCATGTCTATACCATGAATAAACCGGAGGTCGCAGAAGGGATCCTCTACAACCTCCGGGGTATCATCTGATCTTTCCGGGTCAGAATATCGATCGGTAACATTCCGGTCTTTTCGCCGGGCGCTTATTCGCGCCGCAGCGCGTCAATAGGATTGAGATTGGCTGCCTGGACAGAAGGCAGGAATCCGAAGATAACGCCGATTGCCATTGAAAACAGCACGCTGAGTATGATCGCCGGTATGCTGATGGCGACCGGCGTTCCTGCTGCCCGGGAGATCACCTCCGCGAGGATGATCCCCGAGATGACTCCCGCGACGCCGCCAAGGCTCGTCAGCACCACTGCCTCCGTAAGAAACTGCGCCAGGATCCTGTTGTCCCTTGCGCCGAGCGCTTTTTTGAGCCCGATCTCATTGGTTCTCTCCGTCACGGACACCAGCATGATGTTCATGACACCGATTCCTCCTACCAGCAGCGCAATGCTCGCGATCCAGATCAGCAGGCTGTTTGTGCTGTTGGCGAGCTCCTGCTTGTTGCGCGCCTTCTCCAGAAGGTCCTCAGCCTTGTAGGTGACCGCTTCGTCGCTCTGGGCTCCTCCGGCGACAGCTTTCTTCATGATCTTCTCTACCGCCTTGCCCATTTCACTCATCTTCTCTGTGCTCACTGCCCTTGCAACGCAGTCCCTGGGCTCATCATAATTGTACAGGATCGGCCAGGCCGCGTCAGGTATGAGCACCGTTCCGTACTCTTCCCGGTTATATGTCTCATAGTCCTGCAGGTTCTCGATGACAGGCTGGAAATCATCCGATTTCCGCACCAGTCCCACTACAGTGAATGGTTCTCCGGATAGTTCGACGACCCGTCCTATCGGATCCTTCTCAGGGAAAAGCAGCTCAGCAGCCTTTTCATCCAAAAGCGCTGCTTTGTGAAACTTCGAGTAATCTGATTCCACAAAAGGCCTGCCTTTGAACACCACAAATCCCACCGTGGACAGATAATGCGTATCGATGCCCAGGAGGCTGCCGCCGGACAGACTGTTGACGCCGGCAGTGATCCCGCCGCCGTACTTTCTTTTGACATAAAAGGATGCGTCAGCCACGCTGTCCAGGCTCCGGATCTCCTCCTTCTGCGACTCTGTCACAGGCAGCACATTGTCCGGAAGCCCTGCGTCCATCCAATATTCCGAATCACCCTGCCTCAGGGAAATGGTCACGTTGTTATTGCCCGCGCCGATCAGGTTCTGCATGATCTGTTCGTTCGTCCCCTTTATAGTGGAGACGATCGCGATGATCGACGCGATGCCGATGATCACACCCAGCATCGTCAGAAAAGACCGCAGTCTGTGGGACCAGATTCCCTTCAGCGCAAGTCTTATATTTTCACCCATATCCGTTCTCCTTGTGTAACTTCACGGATCTTTCTGTCGTTACTCCTCTATGCTCATCCATAGAGTTCTCCTATTGAGGCCTCCCTTGTCTTGGCGCCTTCCTTCACATTCTTTCCGTAAGGAAAAGCGATCCAGTCGTTCTCACTCAGTCCGTCGATCACCTCGTATCCCGTGTCGCTGAGCGTCCCGGTTACGATATACTGTTTCCTGAGCTTGTTGTTCTCATCCCGGACATAGACATACTTTTTGCTGCCTTCTTCGCGGACAAAAGCTTTCTGCACTGTAAGAGTACCGCTGCTCTTTCCGCTGTCTCCGGTCGTCTTGTAGGATACTTCCACCCACTCGCCGTTCTGAAGTACTGCCTCCCGGTCGAGAAGATTGGCTGTGAAGGGGAAATAAGTCTCATTGCCATCGCCGCTGAACATCCCGGAATTGTCCGGATAGGGGGAAATACTCTTGATCTCCGCCTCGTACCGCCCGCCGGTCTGCCAGGAAGTGACAGTTACAATGTCGCCTTCCTTAAGCGTGCCGAGTTTGCTCTCCTTGATCCCGCTTTTCACGAACAGACCTTCCGAGCCCGACACCGTAATGAATGCGCTTCCGTCCGTAGGCGGTGACTTCGGATCGCCGGCCGTCTTGACAATGCCGTTCATGTTGGCTGTGACCACACCCTTGTCCAGCGCTTTCCGGGCTTTCTCGATCTTGATATCAGACTCCCGCAGATCCAGTTCAAGGTCCCTCAGCTTGTCCCTGGCTTCGCGTCTGGCCTTTGCCAGTTCATCGCTGGAATAGTAAGTGTCCGAGGACAGAAGCTTGCTGCCTCCTTTTCCGGAAGATGTGTCGGACGCCGTGGAGGGTTCCGTCGCCGCTGTACCGCTGCTCTCCTGCTGCGCCGCGTCAGTTTCGGGCTCCTGAATGACTTCGGCAGGATCCTCTTTGGTTTCCTCAGGTTTCTCAGGTTCCACAACCGGCTCTTCCGGTTCCTCCGGGCTTTCGTCTGCCCCGCCTTGGGATCCCTGTGATCCGGAATCTACGGAAGTATTTTCTGAACCTTCTTCCGTTATAGTATTGTGTTCGCTTACCGATGTACCTGTGCCTTCTCCGGAAGCGGAATCGCTTCCATCAGCCGGCGTTACCTGGCTTTGCTCAGCTTTTTCAAGCAGGGCTTTGATCTCTTCTCCTCTTTCCTCTACTAACACTTTGAGCTGCTCCTCGCTGAGCATGTCAAAAAACTGCCTCAGGCTCTCCGGGTCCAGTCCTTTCGTCTGCACCTCGGACAGGCCTCCAAAGAGGACAGCAAGATCTTCCGGATTCAGCTCCGCGATCTGCTCTTTTGTGAGTCCGGACAGCATCGTCGATATGACAACAGGATCGATCTCCCTGATCTGTTCCGGCTTCAGGTTTTTGGCAAGACTCGTGAACATGAAAGAGAGGGTCTTGTCATCCAGCAGTGAAGCCGCCGCCGCGAACTCCTCGGCAAAATCCGCCTGCTCTTCTTTGGCCAGTTCATTGAGCATAGCCGCAAAAAGCGCTCCCCGCTCCTGCAGATCCTCTTCTTTTTCAGTGAGGATCATGAGCTTGTCCATCATTGCGGCAAGCCATGCGCCGCGCTCGTTCTCCGGCACATCTTTAAGGATCTTCCGAAGGAGGACCGACATCTGCTCCGGATCGTTCATCGCGGCGTAACCGGTCCTTCCTGTTCTGAGATCAACTTCTATATCGTAGGCGGGATCGAGCAGCATGATGTCCTGGATCCAGGCTTTCTGCAGTTTCTGCGCGCCGTCCATGACGGCCAGTTCTATATAGAGCTGCTTGAATTTGAGTTTTTCCGCTGTATTCTGCCATTTCTTTATGAAATCCTTAGTCATGATCACGGAGTCCCCTTTGCACAGAAAAACATAAGGGGCAAATTCCGTTCCCAGGATCTCGTATTCCGAGCCCTCGCTGACCGGTTTGGCGTCAGCCCTGAGGACTTTCTCATGCACTGCGGCTTTTGCAAGTACTTCCGCCGGATCAGCCTCGACAAAATCTCCGATCAGGCCGAAATCGCCTCCATCGGAAACCGCGGAAGCATTCTCCAGCGTCTTGATATTCTCCTTGGCGACCTCGATGTCCAGCTCAATTTTCTCCCGCTTAACCTTTTCCTTCTCAAGGTTCAGCCTTGTGCTCTCCGTGTCATAGCGAAGCAGCACATCGCCCTCCCGGACGGCCTGCCCCTCCTGCACTGCAACTTCCTGCACTTTCTCTGTATCCGAGAGATAGATATCCTGCTCAGCTTCCGTGGTGATCCTGCCCGACACGCTGTTCTGCCAGTCCAGATAAACTCCGTAATTGAGGTCTGACACAGGGATCACCGCTACGGTGGACGCAGTGGTGGCGCGTACGGCTGCGGCAATACCCGCGATCGCCGCAAACAAGAGTACCACAGCGGCCAGCGCTGCTGTTATTCTCTTCTTGTTGCCCTGTAGCTTATCCATCATTTCTCAGTTTTCCTCCAAACGGCCCAGTACGCCGTCTTTGATCTCTACTCTGTTTGCAGCCCGCATGGCGATCCCGCTGTCGTGGGTGATCATCAGGACTGTGACCCCGTCAGCGTTCAGTTCCTCAAAGAGGTCCATGACCTGTGCGCCGGAGCGGGAATCCAGCGCTCCCGTCGGTTCGTCGGCGAGAACGATCCTGGGGTTATTGACCAGCGCCCTTGCGATGGCGACCCTCTGCTTCTGTCCTCCGGACAGCTGGTTGGGCATAAAATCCATTCTGTCAGCCAGTCCAACCCGGCTCAGGGCCTCTTCCGCTCTCTCTTTCCGAAGTTTCCTCGGGATATTGGCGTAAGTCAGCGGAAGTTCCACGTTCTCCAGCGCGGTCTGTCCTCCCAGCAGCTGGAAATTCTGGAAGACGAAACCGATCTTCTCAAGGCGCAGGTCCGCCAGCTCGTTGCGGGAAAGACTTCCAACTTCCCTTCCGTCGATCAGAAGGCTTCCGCTGGTAGCCTTATCCAGGCATCCGATCAGATTCATCAGCGTCGATTTTCCGGAGCCCGAAGGCCCGATGACCGCTGTGTAATCGCCTTCATTCATCACGAAATTTATGTCCTTCAGCACAGGAATCTCTATTTTGCCCTGGTAATAGTTCTTGTAGATATTTCTGCACTCTACGATCTTCTTCATCCCTGACCTCCGACTGCTTCGGAAGGCGCTGCTCCCATGGCTCCGGAAGGCTCTGTCTCCAAACCTTCAGAAGGCTCTGTCTCCATGCTGTCGGTCTGTTCGGGCTTCTCGCTCATAGGCGCTGTTCTCATGCCCGGGGTGAGCGTCCCGTCCGGAATGCAGATGGAATCCTCCGGCGAAAGGCCCTGGGAGATCTTTACCTTGCCGAGTTCTTCCCTTATTTCGGAGATCGTAACTTCCTGCTTCTGCAGCCTTCCCTTCACATCCTTCCACACAAAGGGATGCTCAGGATCCGTCTGATCCACCATATAGGCAGCCAGCCAGATTCCTTCGCCCGTGTTCTCCGTTCCCTGATCAAGATCAGGCTCTATGTACACATGCTGTCCCATGATCAGGCCGTCGCTGTTCTCCAGGTCCACGTAAAAAGGATACTTGGAGCTTTTACTCTCGGAATTTCCCGTTCCAAAGCCTGCATTATCGCCTGCCAGAGCATTCTCCGTGTCGATCTTCGTTATCTTTCCCTTCCACATACGGTCATTGACTCTCGAATGCACAAGGACGGGCGCGTCGACATAGAGGTCGCCTATGTTCTGCTCATTGACTGTTCCCTTGACTCTGAAAGTTCCTACTTTCATAACAGTAATAAAACTGTTGTCCCCGGATCCTGATGACGAAGACCCGTTCTGGTTGATACTCTTGACGACTCCGGCGATACCGCTTTTGACTTCCGCATTCTCAATATTGTTCTCCAGCTTCTCGATCTCCGCTTCCTTCATCTGAATGTCCAGATCCTTGTCCTTGAGAGTGAGATTCTGTTCCTTGATCTGTACTGTATAATCAGCCTGCTCAGAAGAAGAAGCGCTTTTCTTCTCCTTCTCCAGCTGCGCGATCGTCTCCACCGTGCTGTCGTATTCGTTGTGAAGACGCTCTAGATCGATCTTCGCCTGCTGAAGGTCCTCCTCATATTTCGTTGTGCTGTAAACAAAGAGCGCCTGGCCTTCTTCGACCTCATCGCCCTCTGATACGTAGATCTCCTCAACCTCCACGTCAGCGTTCTTATTCACAGACCAGGTCCCCTGGGATTCTATGATCCCGGCAAAACGATTGATCATGCCCAGAGATGCATTCTGCCCGGTCAGATTCGCCACAGTTTCAACGTAGGCTGTGCTCCCGTCTGCTCCGCCGGCTCCCGCCTGCCTGAATATAAGAGCTGCTGCCGCGATCACGACAGCTGCTGCCGCGATCCATATTTTGTACTTCCGAATAAATTCCATCATGGTTGTGTTCTCCGCTGTCAAAAGAATTCGGTTCTCATTATAGTTATACTCCGATGTCGTCCGAAATCCATAACATATTTCCTCTTTGCATATACCTTAACAGCAAATAAGGGAGCCAGTCCCGTCAAAACGCCTTTGCGCCGGCGGAACATGGCTCCCGTTAAAGGTTCATTTATTCTTCCACAATTCTGATGGTGTCGATCACCTGGTCCTCATAAGGCCTGTTGTTCCATCTGTTAGTTCGAACTCCCGCGATCTTATCGACGACTTCGATGCCCCTGACTACTTTGCCAAATGCCGCGTACTGGCCGTCCAGATAAGAAGCGTCCCCATGCATGATAAAGAACTGGCTTCCCGCGCTGTTGGGATCCTGGGCCCTTGCCATGCTGATCACGCCCCTTTCATGAGCGATCGGATTGTTCCAGCCGTTTGCGGCGAACTCTCCTTTGATGTGCCAGCCGGGTCCTCCCATTCCGGTCCCCTCCGGATCACCGCCCTGGATCATGAATCCGGGAATGACCCTATGGAAGATCAGTCCGTCATAGAAATTGTCCTTTACCAGTTTCTCAAAGTTCTCCACTGTGACGGGCGCCGCTTTTTTGTCAAGTTCGAGGTCGATCACGCCGCCGTCCTTCATTGTAATACGAATCATAATGATCAGTTTCCTTTCATACGCCGGGATGCCCCGGTCAAAATACAGCCGGCTTCCGGAAAATCGCGTTTACTCAGTTTCCGAGCCTTACCATTACGGCGCGCTTATCGAGTTCAGCGTGCCTTTTCACTGCGGTCATGCGGGAATAGTGTACGGCTCCCTCGTGCATCAAGGGGTCGTTGAAAACTAGTTCATTGACTTCGCTGCCGATCAGAAGCATGCACTGTGCTCCGGAAATCCACTGGATCGTCTTTCCGTCCTTCTTGCACACCCAGCTGTAACCGGGGTGGGTAGGCTTCATTTCCGTGCTCGCCCAATAGATCACAGGAACGCCCTTGCCTATTCCTTCTGTCAGGAGCTCGTCGGTGGATTTGCCGGTGGCGTCCTCCGCTCTGTAGGGAACTCCCTTCTGCAGGAAGCAGTCATTCATCGCCTTGATCAGAACACCCGGATAGCAGCCGAAAGAATTCTTCTCATAGGGGCTTCCGGCAAATTCCTTCTCCGGATCGCATCCTATAAGCTTCCCTTCCTTGCGGATCATCTGCCCCTGAGGCAGGAAGAAATCCACGAACTCATTTACCGTGATCCTGATCCCCAGATACCTCAGAAGCATTACCGCGCACAGGCACTCGTCGCCGGCCGGCCATTCATCTGTCTGTTCGATATGCGGAACCTTTAATATCGTTCCCACAACTGCCTCCTTTGTACCGCTGTCTTCTACCAGCTGCTGTTCGCATGCCTTTCGTAAAAAGCATTGATCTTGTCATATGTGTCGTCATCGATCACGTGCTCAATTCGGCAGGCTTCTTCCTCTGCTGTCTCGGGTTCCACGCCGATCGCGATCAGGCATTTCTCCAAAAGCTTGTGCCTGGAATAGATCCTCTGGGCAACTTCTTCGCCCTTGGGAGTCAATGTAATGTACCCGTTCAGGTCCATCTCCACCATGCCTTCCGACTTCAGTTTCTTCATCGCAATACTGATGCTCGGTTTGGAATAGTTCAGTTTATTGACAATGTCAATAGATCTGACGTTTCCGTTCTTCTCCCGCAGTATCAGGATTGTCTCAAGATAGTCTTCAGACGACTCATGGCTTTTCTTCATATCCTAAATACCTCTTTTAAAACCTTGAAGGATTATAATGAAAACTCAAAGACCAGCGCGCCGTAAGCCGGGAGATCAAATTCAATGTACTGATCTCTTCTGTCGCATTCGCCCTTCTGCGCCTTGATCACTTCGGGAACGCTTGTCTCTCCGGCGCCGCCGAATACCAGCTCCGTGCTGTTGAGCAGAAGCTTATACTGCTTGCGGACCGGAACGCCGACCCTGTAGCCTTCCCTCTTCATGGGAGTCATGTTCAGGACGAACAGAAGGCTCTTCTTCTGAGAAGGGCACTTGCGGAAGAAGGAATAGATACTTCTGTCCGCGTCGTCCGCGTTGATCCACTCAAATCCGGACCAGTCGTCGTCGATCTCATACAGGCACTTGTGGCTTCTGTAGATCTCCAGAAGTCTCTGCATATAGTACTTCATGCCGATGTTGAGATAGTTGTCGTCCTTGCCCTCTTCAAGTCTCCACCACTCGAGCTCCGTCGCCTCGTTCCACTCATGCTCCTGGCCGAATTCCTGACCCATGAACAGCAGTTTTTTGCCTTCGTGGCCGAACATGAAAGTATAGCCCACACGGAGGTTGGCGTACTTATCCACCTTGTAGCCGGGCATCTTGTTGACCATGGAGCACTTCAGATGTACGACCTCGTCGTGGGACAGAGGCAGAATATACTTCTC
>CAMKAA010000028.1 GCA_946410365.1 uncultured Lachnospiraceae bacterium
ACCAGGCATACGTCCATTCCCTCTTCCGCGAATCTGTGCAAAAGCGGCGCGTACGCAGTCTCTTCCACTTTGGCTCCGGGGTAGAAAACCATTGCGTTCTCCTCCGAAGGTCCGTCCAGGAACCACCCGTACTCCGTCTTTTCCACCCGCACCTGTTCGTCTGAAACAAGAAAAGCGCCTGCCGACGCATCGGCGTGATAATAAGTATTTACATATATGCCAAAAAATACAGCAACCGCAGCAAGCAGAACTGCCGCTGCTATTGCAGTCCTCTTCACTATAAAGCCTTTCTGTTTCTTCTGCAAATCTTTGCTGTCTTCCATGTCCCGCTGCCTTTTTTATTTTCTGCCATTTACCGCTGCGTTTCCCGATCGCTTTAAGTTGTCTGTCTGCAAAAAAATGCGCTCTGAACGAGCGCATTTTCCTGATGCCTTAAGGCTGCTTGCTTATTCCACAGCTGCATGCTCCGCAATATATGTCTCAACCTTTTCAGGCAGGATGTACTGCTGGATCAAATAAGGTCTGCCGTATGTTTCCTCAATCTCTTCCGTCACGCCGTTCTCTGTCTTAAAGGTTTCATAATCCTCATCCGTGACAGTGATGCCGGCCTGGGCTGCCAGATCCTGGTAAGCCATGTTGTTGAGGCAGAACTTCTTAGCGTCTTCCTCAAGGACCTTCTCATACTCCTCTGTGTTGGCCGCGCCCTTATATTCCATAACACTGCCGTAAGAGAAGTTCATGCCGTACTGCGCATACATCTGGGCCATGTAGTTGAATTCTTCCTCGTTGAGCGTCATCTGAAGAGCCTTCAGCTGCTTGAGGTAAGCAGTCGGATAATTGTCCGCGGAAATGTTGTCGCTGATGTACTTGCTGACTGCAGAAGCAAGATTGTTCTTATAGTTAGTATCCTTCAGATACTGTTTGTACTCCTCGACTGTCTGCGCGTTCTCGGAGAGATTAGTCTTTACGAATTCGTCGTTAAACTCAGGCAGTTCCTCGATCCCGTTAACTGTTACGGCAAAAGCCGCTGCCTTTCCGGCCAGGTCAGGGTTGTTCGGATACTCTTCCGGGAAAGTAACGTTCACAGTCAGCTGATCGCCGGGATGTGTCCCGATGAGCTGCTGCTCGAAGTTATCGATGAAGGAACCGGAGCCGATCGTCAGGTCATAGCCCTGCGCGCTTCCGCCGTCAAATTCTGTGCCGTCGATCGTTCCTGTATAATCGATATTGACTACATCGCCGTCTTTGACAGAGAGTGCGGAGTCCACATTCAGGACCCTGTGATTCTCAAGCTGCTTGTTAATATCCTCCTGCATCTTCTCGTCTGTGTATTCCACGTCCGCCTTCGCGATACTGACTGCGTTCACGTCAAAAGTCTTGACGTAATCAGTTACGTTGACATCCTTAATGGTGCCGTCATCGTTCAGCATTGCGCTGTAATCAGTGGAAGCTACAGTCTTGTTCTTCTCTACATACCAGCTTCTGCCGATAGCGGCGCCGATCAGTGCTGCGATCACAACAATGATCGCGATCCCGATCGCTTTATTTCTCGATGCCGCGTGCTTAGCCTGTTCGCGCTCATCCTTAGCGCGCTCGCGCTTTGCCTTGCTGGCACTCATTCCATCATACTTCGTGTTCTTGTTCCCGGCCATAACGGTTATTCTCCTCTCAGTTTCATCTTCACGGTCCGGATTCCGGCGGAAGCGGTCCGTTCTTTTCGAAGTGCATGTATTGTAATACTGCAAAACATTGCTATTATAACAGATTTTCTCCGTTCGTCTGTGTTAAATATGTGAAAATTTCAAAAAAATGCGGAAGCCAGACTATAAGTCTGACTCCGCATTTTTTAAATACATCCCTGTCATAATACTGAATACAACAGCCGTGACCGGATAAACAGTGCAAAACAGCGATTGTCCCCAATATGCCGCCAGCGGGAAAAAGAATACCGCCGCGTTTGTTTTCCAGAGCTTTTTCCTGAAAAACAGCATTACCATCCGAACCCAGAAAGCGATATACAGCCCGAGTCCGACAAGTCCCTGCGCAAGGAGTATCTGCAGAATATCGCTGTGTGCCGTCACAACGTTTCTTCCCGTCTCGGCCTTGAGCCTTGCGAAAGCCGCAAAGAGCATCTCAGGACCTATTCCTGTTATCTTTTGACGAAGAGGAAGGTCCACGAAGTACTCCCATCCGCTTCTCCAGATCGCGCCTCGTCTGTTTCCCCAGACATCACTGAAATTCAGGATCGTGTGCACTGTAAACAGGACGATCACCGCGGCAGTGAGCGCTTCCAGTGCGATCAAAAGATACCGCTCCTTTCCGCTTCGGAACAATTTCCCGGATAACAGATACAATAGTATGCCGCACAGACAGAACAGTTCCGCCGCGGGACTATGCATCAATGCTTTTGAAAAACCTCCGAATACCGCTTTTTTGGCCTCGAACAGCGGACAATACCTCACAAACAGAAGGCAGATGCCATGGAGAAACACCAGAATTGCCGATCTCTTTAAATACTGCTCTGAGCCGAACACGAAGAGCAGCATGAACACAAGACTGACGCCGATTCCGGCATAAGTGCTGTCGCTGTTGGCCATTATGATCCCCATTGATCCCAGTGCTGCAAAGATGCCGTACAGCACTTTCGCACTCCATTCCCTGCACGACATGAAGGCGCCCCAGAACAGGGGAAGCACCAGACACAGATAACCCGAGTAGCTGTTGGCATTTCCGATCGTAGACAGATAAGAATAGTACTGTTCCCTGATCAGCCCGTTCTGCAGCCCGAAAGCGTTGATGCCTGCCGACTGGACCACCGCCAGAATGTTGATGAAAGCATTGGCTGCCATCGCCGCCAGCAGCATATACGAATTTAGCTGAAGATACCTTGAAACAATTATCGTAGCGGCAATCAGGACCAGCGTCATGAGGGATCCGACGCTCCAGCCTTTGCTCCCCAGAAACGACAGCCCGGGATTTAGTGACAACAGTGAAGAAAGAAGCGACCATGCTGCGATCGCAGCGAGTAAGATGACCGTCTTTCCGCATTTTCTGCCGCCGGCAAAAAGCCCGTGCAGTACAGGAACGGCCATCAGGACAACGGCCGGGACCGCTGCGTACAGATATACGCGGGCCTTTAATTCTATTAAGCCAAAATAACTGCTCCTGATGAACAAAGGGACCAGAAGACAGGAAACCGCTCCCAGATAGACAGCGGTCCATTTTAAGATTTTGTCCGGATCCTGAGTTGAATTCATAAATAAGTCTCTTCCTTTACCCTTTGATCAAGATTTTTCGAAGATCAGGCCAAGCATCTCCCATGCATAGGCGTCTTTTTTCTGTTCCGCTGCGTCGAGTTCCGAATAGGGCCGCATCAGGGGATGCAGTCTCTTTTCATTGTCGCGCTTTTCGCTGCGGCACCAGTTGTGCATCAGATAGAAGTGCATCCAGCGCCTGTGTTCCATCTCCTGATACTCTTCTCCCCTGCTGTCTCTGGTGCTGCAGTAGACTTCATACGCCCGCCTGCAGTTCTCCGGGGTTACTTCAGTGATCGTCTCATCCCCGAGAAGATATCGGATCTTTACAAGCAGATGGTCCGCAGCGGCAATATTGGACTGCTTGAGAAAATAGCTCAGGTCCTCCCACTTCGTCGGACATGATGATCCGCGGTTGTAGATCTCGTTCATTGTCACGGCCTGTCTGTTCAGGGAGTCCTTCATGACATACTCCCTTTTCAGGATCTGCTCTCCTCTGCCAAAAGACTGCACGCCCGGCATTTCCTCCGAGAGCCGTACATGCACATTCTTCCTGATGCCGAACCAGGTGCTGAGTTTCTCCAGAACGTCAAGGTTCATCGCGTCGTCATCTCTGCAGATGATGATCCGGTCAGCTCTCCTGAGCAGGTCCATCTTCTCATGCCACTTTTCCTTATGAAATACCAGCCTGTCCTCCTGCGGGTCTCCCGAAGTCAGTGAGCGTACCAGTTCGCCGTGCATGTCGGCGAATCCCGCGTCGTCCTCAAACACATGGTATTCCACAGTCCGATCAGGCCCATACACATTGGTGAGCAGGGCCCTCTCGAGCAGCGCGCTCCCATATTTGCCGCATCCGATCAGAACCACTGTCCTTTCTCTCAGAAGAAGAGGATGATACTGCCAGTACCATCGTCCCAGACACTCCGCTTTTCCGAACAGGTGCATATTGTCGGGCACTGCGTCGATCATCATGTCCGACATGCAGTAGCACTCAATGGACTTTTCTGCCGCCGCCAGTCCCGCGCAGTAATTCTCCCAGGGATCCTCACCCATGAAAATGGCTGTCATTCCGCCGTCCCCTTCTCTGAGGTCCTTCAGAGCGGCAATATCTGCGTCCGTGCAGAGTATATTGCCCGCTCCCGAATCTCCGGCATCTTCTCCTCGAAAGATGAGCACACAGTTTTCTTCCCTGCCCAGCTCCTGAGCCAGAGTCAGGGAATCCCTGTTCGCGGATCCAAAGACATACCACTGCTTATCCCTGTTTCTGTACAGCTTCGCCATCGGCAGAAACTGTTCTCCGATGATCCGGAAAGAGACGCTGATCACAGCGGATAATACGCCCAGGCTGCACAGTGCCAGAATGATCCCCAGCACTCTGCCGGTGCCGGTGACCGGTGACAGATCCCCGTATCCTACAGTAGTCAGGGTGATCAGTGAGTACCATATGGCGTCCCAGATCGTTTTGATCGAAGATCCGTCCGTGCCTGATTCCACTGCCGTCAGGAGGACCACTATGACTGCGTAGGCGCCGATCGCCCCTCCTACCAGTTTCAGATTGCGTTTCATCTTACCCCTCCGCCTGTTCCTGTCTCAGAATCCTGGGAATGATCAGGACATTGTTGATATCGGACTGCTTGTAGTTCACATTTCTTCCTGTAACGCTCTTTTCCTTCTCAGAGAGCCGGTCAAGCTGGCTGTAGGGGATCAGGCAGGCGTGACTTCTCTCGTCGGTATCTTTGCCGATCCTCGGGTTCGCAGGTCTTCCCTCGCTCAGATTTTTAATGTATTCTTCAGCCCTCTTGTCAAACTCCTCATCGGTCATCGCCCTGTATCCGTTGCAAAAATGGAAGGCGCACCAGCGCAAATGCTCCATTTCTCCCAGTACATCGAGTTTCTCTTCTCCGAGCAGTCGCTCCCAGTCGTCGTTCATTGCCTCCTCCCTGGTGCTTCCTGAAGCCCTGACGATCGCAGGCAGAAATTCCGCGGACGCTCTGGAGGACATCTTGCTGAAGGAGTCGCAGGCCACCCATTTGTCCCAATCGGATCTGTCAGAATCATCATAAACGCTGTTGATCAGGATCGCGTTCCTGTCCTCCATTACGGCAGAAAGCATGTCGTAGGAATACACGTTCTGAGTCAGAATCCCGCTTCCGATCGCTTTCTGGTAGCTCACGTGCTCTTTGACACACTTGAGAACGCAGATGTTCTCGGCGTTCATCCTCTTAAGATAGAGCATAAGATGATCAGCTATTTCCGTGTTCATCTCATCATTTCCCGTGCATACGGCAATGTACTTCACTGTGCCCAGCCTGCTTCCCAGATAATCATAGAACTCTTTGCTCCTGCCGTCGTCATTATGCAGTTCGATCTCGTACTGATTTACAAGATCCTTGCACTCCGCAAAGAGATAGCCGGCCTCCTGACTGCTCATCGGGGAGAACACCGCGGCGTGGAAACGGCTTCCCACAAACTGGCCGTTCATGATCAGATGGCGAAGGACCGCCTGTCCGCACTCCCCGAGGCCTACCACAATACAGTCAAAATCCTGCAGGGCCCGGCCTTTATCATCAAAACTTATGCATTCCCACGGAGGACACAGCCGGATCATCGCTCTCGCCATGAGCTCTGAAGCTTCAAATACATTTACATAGCCAAAGCCGTATTGGTCTTTCGAGACCTGCAGCATGGAGGCGATGATCTCCTCCGTTCCGGAGAGAGTCAGGCTCGTCCTGGCCGGGGATACTTTCATCTCTTCAAACGCGTCTTTGAGTTTTAAGGCGTAGAAAAGATTCTTCTGCGGATTCTGGTCGAGCGCGAAGATCTCTATTTTGTCCCTGCTGCCGATCTTAAGTTTCCGAAGTTCCCGTTCAGAAGACTGGGCGATCCCCTTGCCGGTGATGACCGCCATCCCCATATTGATGATCTCCTGCGCCCTGGGCTCCGCGTCATTTTCACTGATCATGACCACTGCGCTGTTCTCATTGGCAAGGCACTCGCGTCCTACTTTTATGCTGTTGTCATTGACCCCGTAAATGATCGTCAGGTCTCCGTTCAGCGCAAGGAACAGCCTGAGCTTCCTCAGTCCGGCAGATCCCACTGTTACCATAGCTGCGCTTGCTATGGAATAAAACGCCATCAGATGAAAGAGCCAGAAGCAGAACACCCCGAGCCCTGTCTTCATCCAGACAGATCCGCTGATCGCGGACATATCATTTTTGCCCAGGAACATGCCAATGACGGAAAAAGGAGTTCTCACGAGTGACAGGAATGCATTCCCGGTGACGTCAGTATAGCCTTTTCCGTATATGATGCTGCCCCCCAGGACAGCGATCACCATCAGATACGCCGTAAGCTTCGCGGAATATGCCGGCTTGAAGGCCATATTGATCACAAGCGCCGTAAATATGATAATTGACAGAACAATAACCCAAAGTGCAGTCATTATAATTCCTTCCTTCAATTACAGTGGATAAAATCCGCAATATCCCCGATCACATCTTCTCCGATATGCTGCTCCACACTGTACTCTTTGGACGCCTTGAGAATATCATTATAGATTCCCTTCACAAAGACGTGGTTCAATTCAGGATACAATTTGTAATGCGTGTTCTCCCTGCCGGCAAGAAGTTTCTTAAACTTGCGGTAATCCCGCTTCGCAAGTACCTGAAAGTCCCTGCCGCCCTGCAGGATCAGGACCGGCTTTTCGCTGGTCAAAAGATAGTCTGCTGCTGTCTTTTGACCCATCTCCTTGAAATAGTAAAGCGACAGGTTTCCCGCGAATTTCTTTTTCTTCGCCTCCTCGTCGCTCATCTGATATAAGCCGCGAAATCTCTTTTTATAAAATCTGTACTCAAGCCCGATGATCTTCTTCAGGATCGAGCTGCCGTGTCCGGCCTGCCGCAGCTGCCTCAGCACGATTTCTTCGAGCCGGTAAGGCGTTCCTGCCATCATTATAAGACCCTTCACGTCCGCGCCTTCCGCGTCGATCCTCGGTGCGAGCATGGCTCCCATGCTGTGTCCCAGAATGAAGATGCGGTCGTGATCGATCCGCGGATCTCTCTTCAGCATCTGTACTGCGAGAAGCGCGTCTTCGATCGTCTCTTCCTTCACGGTGAGGTGCTTGTTCCTGATCATCCTGCGGGCGTGCACGAAAGTGCGCTTGTCATAGCGCAGGGAGGCAATGCCATGTCTCGCGAGCCCTTCCGCGAGGTCCTTAAAGGGCGTCAGTTTCAACACCTTCTCGTCCATATTGCTGGCGCCGGAGCCGTGCACCATCACAACGGCGGGCACCGGGTTCGAGAGATCGGACGGAAGAGTCATCATACCATTCAGCGGATATTCTGTTCCCGCTCCCACAATTATTGTTTCACTGTACATACCGGCACCTCCTTCTGATCAGATACGCCTTTATCATACCGCATTTTCAGTCACTCGTAAAATTAACGGCGAAAAAACGTTAAAGCACATTTACGCTTTCTATGTTTTGGCAGAACAGGCAAAAAAAGGGTACCTGCAGCCTCTGTGACTGTAAGTACCCTTTTTGAACTTCTATTTACAGGATGTGCTCGCGCTCAACCCTTGCTCCGAAAGGCATGAGTGAAAGCTTTGCGATCTTAAAATACTGTTTTCCCCACGGGATTCCGATAATAGTTATGCACAGAATGATTCCGATGAGTGCATTGCCGATTGCCATCTCGATCCCGCCGAAGATGATCCACAGGATGTTGAGCAGGAAAGAAACTGCGTTTTCATCATCATAGACGATCTCTTTGCCAAACGGGTCAAGAGAAATGCTTGCCAGTTTAAAACACTGCAGGCCGACCGGAATGCCAACTACGGTGATGCACCAGAGGCAGCCGGTAAGTACCCAGCCGAGGGCGCTGAACAGTCCGCCGAAAAGCAGCCAAAGTATATTCAATAAAAGTCTCATGATCTTATCCTCCAAAGTTGTTTTTTACTGTTTTTGTGCTTCCATTTAATATACGGATGTTCATCAAAAAGTCAACATGCTTTTTAAAGTTTTTTTGCGTATACTAATTTGTAAAAGACAATTTAAGAAATAAAAACATAAGGAGTAAATCATGGCGAACAACGAACAGTTTTCTGAACCGCGCAGTGCCCTTAAAGCCGGGAAAACGATCCCGCAGATCATCTTCGGCTCCGCGGTCTGGACCTGCATACTGGCTTATATTCTGATCCTGGCGGGCCAGCTCATAGGTGAACTTGCTGTGCTGCTATCCGGCGCATACAGCACTGACCTGGGCACCACAGCCGGCTTATACTTTTC
>CAMKAA010000029.1 GCA_946410365.1 uncultured Lachnospiraceae bacterium
CACTGAGCGCCGACGTCGCCGATGAGAAGCTCAAAGAGGCCGTTGAGGACCGCGACTACAAGGTGGTTTCCATCGCTTAAAGAGAAGTAAATTCAAAACACAGAAGAGGGACAGTGAAATGATCAACGTTCACTGTCCCTCTTTTATATCGGCTTTCCGAACATTCAGTCGGTGAAAAACCTGGCTTTCACTTCTTCCACAGGCATATCGCAGCCTGTGAATAACTTGAAGGCCGCGACGCCCTGCCACAGCAGCATGCCTTTTCCGCCGAAAGTAATACACCCTGCTTCCTTTGCCAGTCTGAGCATTCTGGTCTCCACCGGGTTGTAGACTGCGTCCGTAACAACCAGGCCGGGGCGGAAAACAGAAAGGTCTTCCACTACCATCAGGTCTTCGTGAGGCTTCATACCCAGACTCGTGCCATTTGCCAAAATATCGCTGTCCGTGATCTCTTCGGCAAGCAGGATCTGATCATCGAGATCAAAGACCCTGACCGCGCAGCCGGGGCGCACTTTCCTGATCTTTTCGGCAGTCTCGAGAGCCCTGTTCCAGGATCGGGATTTACGGTTAAAGATGGAAACAGCCCGTGCGCCGTCCAAGGCGCACTGGACAGCGATCGCCGTCCCTGCACCGCCTGCGCCGCAGACGGTCACTTTTTTGCCTGCGACTTCTATGCCCTTGTCCCGGAGCATGTTGACATAGCCTTCTCCGTCAGTAATGTGACCTGTGAGCACGCCGCTGTCGTTGATGATGGTGTTGCAGGCGCCGATGATCGCGGCGGCTTCCGAGCGCTTGTCGACGTTCTCAAAAGCCGCGATCTTGCAGGGCATGGTGACATTAAAGCCCCTGATTCCGAGCGCGCGCATCGCGTCGAGGGCAGCGGGAACACCGTCCTCTTTGACTGTGTATGCAACATATACGTAATCCAGGCCCAGAAGCTCACAGGCGTAGTTGTGCATCTGAGGCGAGAGGGAGTGGCCTACCGGATCGCCGATCAGGGCGAGGGTAGTGGTCTTTCCGTTGATTGTTCGTCCCATGAGGATCTCCTTTTTCTATAATTCAGTCCTATGTTATTGCGTATAAAACCAATTGACAAGAAGAAAATACTATTGACAGTGAAAGGCTTTTCACTATAATTAAAGTTCTGAAAATAAAAATGAGAATCATTTTCGATTTTAAACTGAGCAGGGGGCATTTTGTCAATGGGCGCAAGAACATCCTATAAGACAAAACACAGAGACGAGATCCTGAAGATCCTTCAGGAAAATGAGAGAGAGCACATGACGGCGGGGCAGATCCTGGACGAGCTCAAGGCAAGGGGCGTGTCTATAGGAGTTGCAACGATCTACCGGCAGCTGGACCGGCTGGTTGAAGAGGGCGCTGTTAACAAATATATGGTGGATGCGGTGACCGGAGCCTGCTATGAGTTCAGGGACGGGCACGAAGAAAAATCCGCATATGTGCACGGAAAGTGCGAGAAATGCGGGAAAGTGGTCCACATTGAGAGGAAAGCGGTGGAAACCGCGATGCAGGGCTTTTCAGGCGGCGGAGCCGGCGGATTTGAACTGGACTGCACGCGAACGCTGTTTTACGGAATCTGCGGGGACTGCAGGAGGAAGAAGTGAGAGACAGAAGGACCGAAGTAAAGAGCCGGAAGAGGCGGCTTTGCACCCGGCTGATGGCAGTGATACTGGGAGCAGGCATTGCGGCGGCCGCAGTTACAGGCTGCGGGGTGAGGCAGGAGGAGCCGGATGACGGGAAACTGAAGATCGTGACGACGATCTTCCCGCAGTACGATTTTGTGAGAGCGATCGCAGCCGACACAGGGGCCGTAAATGTCAGGATGCTCCTTTCCCCCGGAGAGGAGGTGCACTCCTACGAACCGACGCCTCTGGATATCAAGGAGATACAGAACTGTGATCTTTTCATCTATGTCGGCGCCGAGAACGATGTGTGGGTGGACCGGATCCTTGAGAACATGGGGGACAAGAGACCGGAGACGCTGCGGCTGGTGGATCTTACTGAGACCGTGGAAGAGGAATCCGTGGAAGGCATGATGGAGGAAAAGGGTCATGACCACGAAGAAGCCCATGATGAGGAGGCTGATCACGATCACGAAGCCGGGCAGGAGCATGCTCACAGCGGCGATTCTTCCCATGAGGAGCATGAAGAGGCGGATGAGCATGTGTGGACGTCTCCTGTGAAGGCGGCGGAGATCACAGAAGCGATCGCGCAGAAAATGGCAGAGCTCGATCCGGTGAACGCGGATGGTTACCTTGCCAATGCGCAGGATTACGAGGCGAAGATCCTGGATCTGGACGCGCAGTTCAGGCAGATCACTGAGGACGCGGAACGGAAGACCCTGGTCTTCGGAGACCGGTTCCCGATCCGGTATTTTGCCGAGGAGTACGGTCTGGACTATTTTGCCGCGTTTCCGGGGTGTTCGTCGGAATCGGAACCAAGCGCGTCGACGCTGGCTTTTCTGATCGACAAAGTCCGGGAGGAAGAGATTCCGGTGGTGTTCTCCATCGAGTTCTCCAACGGGAACATTGCCCGGGCGATCTGCGAGAGCACGGGAGCGGTGCAGAGGACTTACAATTCCTGCCATAACGTGACAAAGGAGCAGATGGAAAACGGCGCGACCTATGTATCATTAATGAGCGAAAACCTGGAGGCGATCCGGGAAGCGCTCGGAGAAGGAGCAGAGCAATGAGTCTGATCAGCTGTGAAGATCTCGCATTCGCCTATGACGGCGTGACAGTGCTGAGTCATCTCAATTTCAAAGTAGAGCAGGGGGATTATCTCTGCATACTGGGCGAAAACGGAGCCGGAAAGAGCACACTTATGAAAGGCCTTTTGGGTCTTAAGAAGCCTTCGGCAGGAAACGTTGCTTTCGGTGAAGATCTTCGGGCGAAGGAGATCGGATACCTTCCCCAGCAGACTCCGGTGCAGAAAGATTTTCCTGCCAGCGTGCGGGAAGTGGTCCTGTCGGGCTGCCTGTCGGGCATGGGCATGCGCCCGTTTTATTCCAAAACAGAGAGGGACCGGGCGGACCGCAATATGGAAGCGCTCGAGATCACGGATCTGAAGGACCGGTGCTACAGAGATCTCTCCGGAGGGCAGCAGCAAAGGGTTCTTTTGGCGAGAGCGCTGTGCGCCACCAAAAAAGTGATCCTGTTGGACGAGCCCGTGGCCGGACTGGATCCTCTGGTTACGATCAACATGTACAGGCTGATCGAGCGGATCAACAAAGAGATGGGGATCACGGTAATCATGGTATCCCACGATATGCAGGCAGCGACGAAATACGCCTCCCACATTCTCCATCTGGGAGAGGACAGACAGCTCTTCTTCGGCACCTGTGAGGAATACCGGCACACCGCCGCGTATCACAGTTTCATGGATGGCGAGAAAGCGGTCCACATCTGGAAGAAGGCGGCAGGCAAGGAGAAAAAGCCGCGGACAGCAAATCCTGGACCGGAGGCAAAAAGGGAAGGACAAAAGAAAGAGGTACAGCAGTAATGTTCGGCTTACTATTAGAGATGTTTACATACCCGTTCATGGTGCGGGCACTCTGCATGGGCGTCCTGGTAGCGGTATGCTCGGCGCTCTTAGGCGTCACGCTGGTTCTCAAGCGGTATTCCATGATCGGAGACGGCCTCTCCCACGTGGGATTCGGCGCCCTTGCAATTGCGACGGCTATGAATGCTGCACCTTTGGCGGTAGCTATTCCGGTTGTCATCGCGGCAGCTTTTCTGCTCCTTCGTCTGACGGAGAACAGCAAGATCAAAGGAGACGCAGCAGTCGCCCTGATCTCGACGGGAGCGCTCGCGATCGGCGTTATGGTGGTGTCGATGACAACAGGTATGAATACGGATGTATATAATTACCTGTTTGGCAGCATCCTGAGCATGTCCCACTCAGATGTGGTGCTGACAGGAACGGTGTCCGCAGTGATCCTCGTTATGTTCGTTTTCTTCTACAACCGGATCTTCGCGGTGACTTTTGACGAGACCTTTGCCCGGGCTACTGGACTGAATGCAAAGCTCTATAATACGGTGATCGCTGTTCTCACAGCGCTGATCATTGTTGTCGGTATGCGGATGATGGGATCGCTCCTGATCTCAAGCCTGGTTGTATTCCCGGCCGTGACCAGCATGCGCACATGCATTACTTTCCGCTCTGTCATGATCTGCTCGGCAGTCGTTTCGACGATCTGTCTGGTGACTGGCCTTGTGATCTCCTACCTGTACGCGGCGCCGACGGGGGCCAGCATTGTACTGTGCAACATAGCAGCATTCATTCTTTTCGCAGTCGTGCAGAAGGGGAGGGAATGCTTGCAATGCAGTGAAAAATCCCTATAATTACTAGTATACAGAGTATTTTTAAAGACTATTTTGGAGGACATTTAACATGGGAAATGAAGATAAGACACCTGTTGACGGTGATATGCTGATCGCGGAGATCCTCAGGAAATATCCCGAGGCAGCATATGTTTTGATGAACTGTGGAATGGGCTGCATCGGCTGCCCGTCTTCTCAGATGGAATCTCTCAGCGAGGCGTGCATGGTGCACGGTATTGACGCTGATGAGGTCATCAAATATCTTAATTATGAACTTGGCCTGACAGCGGCAGAATGATCCGGGCGCAGCGGGGAAATCCGCGGGAAGTTCGGCGACAGCTTGGGGAAGCCGCACAATTAAATACATTAGTTCCGGTGTATTGGTAGCCCACAAATGGAGTATTTTTTGAGGAGGTTCTGGTATGGCAGTGAATCAGAGGAAGGTGGCAATGGTCGGATGCGGTTCTTCAGGCGCGGCATCCTGCTTCGCTCTTATGCAGAGCGGACTGTTCACGGAGATGGTTTTGATCGATTCATTACCCGATAAGGCTGAGGGTGAGGCTATGGATCTTTCACAGGGTCTTACATTTGCAAGACCTATGAAGATTTATGCGGGTGATTATGACGATCTGTCAGACGCGGGCATTATTATCGTGACCGCTGCTGGAGTACAGAGGAGCGATGACACGAAGCTGGATCTGGTGAAGAAGAATGTGCAGATCTTCAAGACCGTGATCGCCGAGATCGCGAAGAGAAATGAAGAGGGCATCATGCTGATCGTCGCCAATCCCGTTGATATTCTCACTTACGCGGCGCTGAAGATCAGCGGCTGGGCAGAGGGAAGGATCCTCGGTCTCGGCACAGTGCTCGACACCGCAAGACTCAGATCACTCCTCAGTGAGAAACTGAGCGTGGATGCCCGCAACGTTCACGCTTATATGGTCGGTGAGCAGGGCAGGGGCGAGGTCCCGATCTGGAGCAGCGCGACTGTATCCGGAATCCCGATCCGCGATTTCTGTGAGATGCGCGGATATCCGGATCCTACAGACTATTTTGACATGATCGTTAAGGAAGTCAGGACCAGTGCCGACGTGATCACGAGAAAGAAGAAAGCCGCGTACTATGGCGTCGCTATGGGCGTCCGCAGAGTATGTGAGGCGATCGTGCGCGATGAGAAGTCCGTTCTTCCCGTCTCGAGCCTTATGTACGGCGCATTTGACATCGACGGTCTTGCACTGAGCATGCCCGCTATTGTCGGCAGAAACGGCGTCGAGTGCCTTGTCCCGCTGGATATGAGCGAGGAAGAACTGGATGAACTCAGGAAGACGGCTGCCACTGTCAAGGCGATCGTGGACGATGTGTTCGGCGAAGCCAGATAAGTCAGCATAGAGAAATACCGGAAACAGAAGAAACCCGTGCAGGAAACTGCACGGGTTCTTTTCATAGTGGTCAAAATATTGAGTATCCGTTCATCGGATCATGCCGCGGGCTCAGGCTTCCTCTTCGAAGTCTTCCTTGCCTACGCTGCAGAGAGGACATTCCCAATCATCGGGAAGATCCGCAAAAAGGGTGCCGGGCTCAATGCCGTTATCGGGATCGCCGACTTCTTCGTCGTAGATGTAGCCGCAGACTGTGCATACAAACTTTGCCATACAATACTCTCTTTCTGCTTTCCACCTTTGGAAAAGCGGTTGTAATTTAATGGTTTTATAAAACCGATATCACTATCATTATATAAGATGGTCAATGCGCTTGCAATAAATATGTACCGTTATTGGCAGGCACAAAACGGTATAAAAACAGGCTTTTTCGGGATCCTTCGGCGGAAATTCCGCCGGGTTTTGACCGTTTTACCAAAGTTTGAAAACTTGCGCTCAGGGGGTTGTCCCTCCGGCGGGGAAGCATTTATAATCAGATTCACCAGCCGGAGGAAGGAGGTGAAGCCATTGACCGAAGGCGGGCGGGCAGTTCTGGTACTGTTCGTGACGGCGTCCGCAGCGTCTGATCTGCGGCGGGGAAGGATCTACAACTTCCTGACCTTTCCAACGCTGGCGGCAGGCCTCCTGCTGCTAATTGTGAACAAACCGCAGGAGATTCCTCAAGTGCTTGGGGCAGCAGCAGCCGCGCTTCTTCTTCTCTTTCCGTTCTGGAAGGCAGGAGGTCTGGGAGCAGGAGATATCAAACTGCTCATGGCACTGGCTCCGCTGATGGGGCCGCGGTGGTTTCTCTTAGGTATTGTTCTTTCTTTTCTGATCGGCGCGGGAATCTCCGCGTTTCTGCTGATCAGATACCGGGATTTATCCCGAACTGTTCACTTTGCTGTGCCAATCGGCATCAGCGTCATGCTCTGTCTGCTTCTCGAGCAGCTTGGAATACAGAGCCCATCCCTGGTAATGTTTTAATTTTTGCAGGATATGCGACAGGCAGGCCGGCAGGCTTTATTTTGATGCGCCCGCAGGAGATTTATGCCCGCTGCGTAATACCCGACGAAAGGAGAGCCCCAAATGACTAACAATGGAAGCGCGGCCGGCGCGCGCAGGGTCTGCATCTGTGACAGCGAAATATCCTATGGGGAACATCTGATGGAATATCTTCGCCGCGAAGGCAGGCTGCCCGGGGACATTTACCTTTACACAGGAAGAGAGACATTCCTCGAGCGGGAGACGCCGGAGACCACAGGTCTTCTTGTGATCGCAGAGTCCCAGTATACGGAGGAGATCGGGAAAGCCGGATTCAAAGATATCCTGCTGCTCAACGAGAGCAGCACATATCTGGAAAAGCCCGAGAATATGAGCAAATACCAGTCTGTGGAGAACATATGCGGCAGGATCCGTGATATGTGCATGACGCGGGAGGAGGGACTTTCGGAAGGAGTCCGCCACGGAAAGCCAATGAAG
This sequence comes from uncultured Lachnospiraceae bacterium, assembly GCA_946410365.1. The sequence goes on from CAMKAA010000029.1 coordinate 7,241, forward strand.
CTGATCGGAATCTATTCGCCGCTCACACGGTGCCTCCAGACGACTTTCGCACTGTGTATGGGACAGATGCTGTCAGCCTCATCTTCTGTATTGTATCTGAATTTTGAGGCGTATTCCGGATTTGAGACGATGCTTGGCCGCACTTTTCGGGGAAGCGTAAGCGACCTGCTCTATTATAACGACTGCGCCAGAGAGAAACTGTCGGGGCAGCTTCGGTATATGACGGAAAAGATAGGAGAGCTGGATTTTCTTCCGCCTATGGAATCCTTTATCCTGCTGCGATCGATCAAGGCAGAGCAGTGGCTGGGCCTGATGCGGACCATTGAGAAAGTAACGGACTACGAGTACTGCATATTGGATCTGAGTGAGCAGGTGGACGGAGTGCTGGAAGTCATGAGGCAGTGCGATTACATATTCACCATAACCAGGGAGGACGGAATAGCCAGAGCCAAAATGACACAGTACGAAGCGCTCCTGAAGAGCACGCAGTATGAGGATATCTTCATGAAGACCAGAAGGTGCAGGCTTCCGGTATTTCGGGAACTGCCGGGAAACATCCTCATGCTCACGCACGGAGAACTGGCAGCCTGTGTGAGGGAGATCCTGGAAGAGGAGGGCCTGTTATGATCCCGTCTTATACAGTGGTCCGGGAAGAGATCCGGAACAGTATTATGCAGAAGATCGACTTCTCCCGTGAAGTCCCCGACAGCGAGGTCCTGGACCTCATTGACTGTCAGCTGACAAACGGCGGGGAGGATCCGATCGTCCTGATGCCGCTGGAGGAGAAGAAGCGTCTCCGGCAGGAGCTGTTTCACTCGATCCGGCGGATGGACGTTCTGCAGGATCTGCTCGAGGACCCGGAAGTGACGGAGATCATGGTGAACGGTCCGCGCAATATCTTTGTGGAAAAGGCAGGCAGCCTGACCCGCTACCCGGGCAAATTCTCCTCACCGGAGAAACTGGAGGATGTGATCCAGCAGATCGTAGGGGCTTCAAACCGGGTGGTCAACACGTCGTCTCCGATCGTTGACTGCAGGCTGGAGAACGGAGACCGGGTGAATGTGGTCCTGCATCCGATCGCAGTAAACGGCCCGATCCTGACGATCCGCAGGTTTCCGCAGGATCCGATCACAATGGAGGATCTGCTGCGATTCGGGTCTATACCGGAGGAGGTCGCGGAGTTTCTGGGTAAATGTGTCAGGGCAGGCCTCAATATTTTCATCAGCGGCGGAACCGGATCGGGGAAGACGACATTCCTCAATGTGCTGTCAGACTGTATCGATCCCGG
>CAMKAA010000030.1 GCA_946410365.1 uncultured Lachnospiraceae bacterium
CCCTGTTCTTTGCAGGAGAGATACTTTTCGGGGTAGGCGGGTATTTCTGCATAATGACGCATCTTCCCGATGCGGTGGGAATCCCGCTGATGACAGCAGGGTTCTTTTTAATCGTGGTCTTCTCCTGCGCCATGCAGGAGGAATACGACAGATTCATATCAAGAAGATATTCCGGGCGCCCTGTTTACAGGGTAGGAAGAGCGAGAGTAAGAGAAAAATCGGTGAAGATCTTCGTGGATTTGGACGGCGTCCTCGCGAAATGGGATGCAAAGGCATCTGTCGAGGATACCTATGCACCGGGATTTTTTCTGACACGCGAACCGGAGCCGGAAGCCATAGCGGCTGTAAAGCTCATGCGGGAGAAAGGCTTGGATATATACATCCTGACGTGTGCCTACCAGAACGGTCTGGCGGAACCAGAAAAGGATGCCTGGCTTGCCATGGTAGGGCTGTCCGATATCCCGAGGATCTTTGTTCCTTATGGGAAGAGAAAATCCGATTATGTCTGTACAGCGGATGCAAGCGTTCTGATCGACGATTATTCCAAAAACCTCCACGAATGGAGGGCCGAAGGGAACATTGGATGCAAGTTTTACAACGGGATCAACGGCACCTACGGAACATGGGATGGTTATTCCGTAAGCTGTGGGATGTCAGCGGAGCAGATCGCAGAAGTGATCACCGCAATCGTGAGGACACAGACAGGCCTTAAGGCGACAGCTTGAGACCCGAAAATAAGGAGGAAACACATGAAGATAGAGAAACTGCACACCATGGACTTTATGGGTATCCCGGGCAAAAAGGTCTGGGAGTTCAGGGACAAGGTAACTGTCCTCGCGGCGCCGAACGGCGCTGGTAAGACCAGTGTCATCAGCGCGCTCAGGTATGCCCTGACGGGGCTGGAACCGGAAGGCGAGATGATCCATAAAGGGAAAACCTCTGCCGCCGTACAGATCGACACTGCTAAGGGGTCGTACTGCCGGATAAAGAAGCTGGGAAAACAGTCCCGGTACGTCATGAACGGAAAAACGACTTCTCTTGGAGAATTGACAAGGGCCTTGGAAGAAGAGATGGGTGTCTCGGTCAGTAATGCGAAGATCATAACGTCATCAGAGCTCCTTCAGGGACTCGATTCCCGGCAGTTTGGGGAGCTGCTCCTCAATTACCTGCCTGAAATGATGGACAAGGAAACCGTCATCTCCCGGGTGAGCAATGCAACTCCACTGATGAGGAAGATCATGGAGGACAACCTTCCGGGTGGAGATTTCGGAACAAAGGAACTCGACTCCTTTTTCGCTTTCCTTATGGAGAAGCGCAAGGGGATCAAGAAGGAGATCATGGAAGAGGAGGCGGTCATCAGGCTGTATGGATGTGATGTTCCGGAAGGCGAGAACGAAGAAAACCTCAGGTCACGGCTGGATGAACTTAACAGACAGCGGGACGAGGCAGTCGTGTACAGCCAGAAGGTGTCCGCCTATCTGCAGGTCAGGGACGCGATGGAGAAAAACCGGGCGGCTATCCAGCAGATAGAAGAGGAGCTCGAAAAGATCACGGCTGTAAGGCACTCTGGTGATGAAAGGCAGGCTGTGGAAGAGCTGATGCTGGCGGCACGCAAGGCAGCGCATGCCGCGCTTGACGCCAAGAAGCTCGACAGGGCCAATTATAACACCCTGAAGGACGCGGTCGAAACGATCAGGCAGCCTACTTGCCCGCTCTCGAAGAACATCCTCTGCACGACTGACAAGAGCAGTGTGCTGGGAGAACTGAAGGAAGCGATGAAAAGGGCTTGTGAGAGCTTCAACCGTCACGACCAGGAATGCCGAGAAGCAACCGCCAAGGCGCTTGAGATGGAAGAGAAGCTGAGGATGATAGACTGCGACAACGCCGCGGCGGACCGCAGGGAACAGCTTGAGCGGCAGAAGCAGCAGATCCTGGAAACAACGCTGTCGTTGCCGGAAAAGCCTGAAAAAGGCCCGGATCTGGCCGAGATAAGCGCGAAGATCGACAGGACAGGCATCACTCTCCGCAAGTTCCAGGATCACAAGAAGGTGAAGGAATCCGAGGAAAAGATCAAAGTGAAGAAAGCGGAGCTTGAGGCGCTTGAAGCACTATACAGTGCGTTCTCGCCGAAGGGCGAAGTAAAGAAGGAGATCACCAGGCTTTATCTCGATGAGTTTTCAGGTCCCTGTAATGAGAAGGCAGGGAAGATCTTCCCGGGGATGAGCATCCGGTTCGTTTCGGAAGAAGGCGTCAGTGTACAGGTGGACCCCAAGGGAACCGGGCAGTATGTCAGCTTCCGGTCGCTATCCGGCGGTGAGAAAGCTGCCGTGGCATTCCTGCTGATGCTGATGTTCGCTTCCATCAGCGGGATCGGGATCCTCATCCTTGACGAACTTAGCATCATGGACGAAGGCGTTCTTGATGCACTGCTCGCGATCCTTAAGGAAAATGGCGATGAGTACGACATGGCGGTACTGGCGTGCGTAAGCCATGCTGATACGCTGGAACAGCTCAAAAAGCACGATTTTTGGACAATGGTAATCTGAAACTTAAGGGAAAGGATCTGCCTCGCAGGTCCTTTTCTTGTGCTATCGGGCAGGTGAATCTAACGATTGATAATTCAGATATGGAGATGTTGGGGTGCAAGAAATCAAAGTTAGACATTAAGAGTAGGAGAGGCTGCACGGAGTAAGGAGCAAAAACCCATCACTTGGACAACAGGCTATATTGGTCGAATAATAGACCAGCTGAGCGGATGCCATGCTTTTTCAGTGCTTCTACATATAAAGGAGTGGTATTATTATCTTGAAAAAGCTAAAGAGCATTTATCAGAACAAAAAGAGAAGGGAGAACGTATGAAAAAGAGAGGCTTTGCACTTGCATTAGCTGTTATTGTTGGTGTCGCTGTGATCACAGGATGCGGTGGCGGATCTGGTTCTGGTCAATCACAACAGGGAACATCATCTGCTGTTCAAAATAAAACAAAAGCTGAAGAACAACCAGAAGCCAAAGAAGAGGTAGTTGAAGAAGTTGCCGAACCACTTGATCTGACTGGGAACTGGGCTCAAAAAGGAAAAGAAGGCAGTGAATCATTCCAGGCGGGCTATATTCAGGATGGGATCATCGAGTTGTTTTGGATCACAGATAATGGAAATACTCATATGCTCTATTGGTCTGGATCCTATGATGCTCCCACAAGCTCTGGTGATGAATACACATGGGACTCTGTGAATGACAAGATCAAAACGGATAGTGCACTAATGGCATCGACACAAGATACCAAGACATTTGATTACAAAAATGGTGAAATTAGTTATGAAGTGTCTATTATGGGGCAGACTGGAACCATAACGCTCGTTAGATCAGAAAATGATTATACGGGGTTTGCGCCAGCGGGAGGATCATCAGGGGAAGCACAGGACGGACAGCAAATTGAACTTGCTGATAGTGGCTATTCAGTAGTCTCCAATGACGGATATGTATCCGTATATTATGCGGTAAAAATCCACAACCCTAATGAAGAGTATGCGATTGAGTTTCCTAAAATCCAGATTACAGCAAGATCTGAAGATGGAAAAATTCTTAAGACGGATGAACAGGTTTTGAATTCTATTGCGGCGAATGACACTATAGTATATGGAAGCAGGGTGTCATATGAAGGAGAAGAAGCGGATTCTGTTGAGATAAGTGTGAGCAACGGAAAGGATGACTATATGCATCAATCCGGATCTGGCGTGGTTCGTCAGGATCAACTTACAGTATCTAATATTTCCGAAAACATAGGGGAATATGAAAGAACGTATACAGGTGAGGTAACAAACAATAGTACGGAAGACCTTAGCACGGTGGCCATTATGGTTATTTACAAAAATGGTGATGAGATGGTTGGAGGAGATGGAACATATGTTGATGATTTGAATAGCGGATCCACCAAGCCGTTTGAGATTTCTGAGTATTCGGATTTAGAATATGATTCCTTCGAGGTTTATGCTTTACAGTGGTGATAGATGAGCCAGCTGATGATTTAAAAGACTAATACTTTGAGGGCGTGAATGAAAAGGGGCTCGTCGCAATGAACACGGCGGGCTTCTGTTCGTTTGTGGAAAATAGCAAGAAGTGTGGCTGGTGGAAGTACGAACTACAACATACAAGGACAATGACATAGAGGTAGTTCTCTTATGAGAGTCTGGGTAAGATTTCGTAGAAATAACATTGTTTATATATAGAATAGATAATTTGCAGGATACAGAAGTATTGTATAGAACGTAGTCTGCTTTGATGCTCAATCTGGCAGAGTAAGATGGAGAAAGGATAAGAAAAGCCCATGATCTGAATCTAAGAAGATACGGATCATAGGCTTTTTCATAGAAAGTCAACAGGTCAAAAGCCTGAGAAAACCACCCTCGTCTAATTCCATTACCTCTATATCAGCCAGAAGATGGCCTTTTCTTCTCACAAAATATTCGGCAAGTGTTTCACCAGTTTTTTTATTGAAAGATCGCTCCATAATTATTATTTTTCTGGCACTGCAGGAAGGAATAATACATCGCATATAAAGGATGGCTTCATCAAGAGCCGCAAGCTTTGCGCTTGGTACGTTCCAGGATTTTGTCCATGTGTAGCTTTTGCATTCGATAATTATTAAATGGTCTTCTGACACAAGATCAAAGCGATGTTCTTTTGGGGGATTCCCAATGAGAACAGGGCATTCTTGAATAAAAAGCTTGCCAAAATTCTCTTGTGCTTTTGCCTGTACTTTGTTTTGAAAAGCTTTACCAGCAGATGGATTCTCAGAGTTTTTTCGCATACCGATCCTCCTGAACATCATTCTTTAACCTATTATCGTACATTTTTAGTCATAATAAAAGAATACCCATCAGTGTATTATCAATCAGATTGAATGATGTCAATAAACTTGAATATATATGCATATGCATATATAATCGGTTTAAAGGAGCAAAACAATGCAGTTATCAGAACTCGGGATCCCCAAAAGAAGCATCACGGCGATGCAGAAGAAACATATTCATACGGTAGAAGACCTGCTCCGGTGGTTCCCCAGGAAGTACCGGGATTACAGGGAGATCAGGGACATACTGGACTGCTCCGACGGTGAGTACGCAGCTGTATCTGGGCGCCTTATGAAGGTACAGGTCAAGCAGGGTGCCAAGGGAGCGTACCTCCGGCTGAGTTTTTTGTCCAACAGAGCAAAAAATGAAGATGGTACGGATGTGTGGTTCCGGGCTGATCTTTTTGTGAGCCGCTACGCACGCTATCTGGAGAAAAAGTATTCGGAAGAATACCTGAAAAAAGATGTGGTCGTCACAGGTAAGATCAGTAAAGACCCGCAGTATGGAATTTCTGTTACTGACGCAGCTGTAGAGCTCCCGGTCCTTTTTAAAAATGAGATCGTTCGGATCTATCCTAAGATCGGCGGGTTCAAAGACGAGGACTTCCGCTCATGGCTGGAACAGCTCCTGCAGCTGCAGGGTGAAGTTCTGGAGGATGTGGTAAGGAAAGAGTGCGGTATGAAGCCGTTCAGGGATGCCCTAAATATGATGCACCATCCGCAGACACCGGAAGACATCGAGGCTGCCACCCGGCAGTTTGTATTCTACGACCTCCTCTGGTTTGCCATGCAGCTTAAGGAGATGGAAGGCAGGCTCCCGGATGATTCCGATATCAAGTTGACTGACCGTTCGCTCATGGACCGGTTTCTCGCGGAGTGTCTGCCTTTCAGGCTCACGGAGCTTACTCCGCGGGAAAGGGAAGAAAACAGGAAAAATGATGTGACCGGCGGGGGACAGATGGACGTGATCCGGTCAATGGCGGAAACTTCAGCTTCCGGAAAGCGCCTGAATGCTCTGGTCGAAGGCGATGTCGGATGCGGGAAGACACTGGTGGCAGCCGCGATGATCATGCTCGCGGCGGGGAACGGCTACCAGGCAGTGATCACCGCTCCGAAGACAGTACTGGCAAGGCAGCATTATGAGGAGATCAGCGCATATTGTGGGTTATGCGGCCTGAGGTGTGCATTTCTGTCAAGCAGCGCAAAGACAGCAGAAGAGAAGAGGGCAAGAAAAGAAGACTTAAGGCAGATCGAGAGCGGGGAGATACAGGTAGTCGTCGGGACACATTCCTGCTTTGGGAAGGACGTGACATATAAAAAGCTAGGGCTCATCATTTATGATGAGGAACAGGAATTCGGCGTGGACCAGAAGGTGGCGCTTTATGACAAGGCCCTTCCGGGAGTCCATACCATCGAGATGTCAGCGACACCCATCCCGCGGTCGCTCACGATGTCAGTATACAGCAGCAAGGACATCCAGCGTATCATCAAGAAACCTGCAGGGAGGATCCCCATCCAGACAGCATCCTGCAGCACCGACGCTCCGGTCTTCAAGTTCATGAAGGGCCAGCTGGAGATGGGGAGGCAGTGCTATGTGGTAGCCCCGGCTATAGACGATAATGAGGATGCGGGCCTTATCGGCGTCAACACTGTTGCGAAAAGGTATGAAGAGCACTTTGCACCGATGGGTTACAGGGTCGCTCTGGCAAACGGACGCATGAAGGACGATGAGTTCACGGAAGCGATCGACAGCTTCAAGAACGGCGACGCGCACATCCTGGTGGCGACGACCGTGATCGAAGTGGGTGTGAACGTCCCCAACGCGACAGTCATCGCGATCGAGCAGGCGGAGCGTTTTGGCCTTTCCCAGCTCCACCAGCTACGTGGAAGGGTCGGACGGAAGGATCACAAGTCCTACTGTGTGCTGATTACTGCAGACAGGGAGAACCCACGGATCACCGCCATGGAGAAGACATCGGATGGCTTTGAGATCGCGGAAGAGGACTATAAGCTGCGCGGTCCAGGTGATGTCCACGGCACAGAGCAAAGCGGGCAGAACATATATATAGAAGAGATTCTTTCATATCCGGAGATCTTTGAGAAAGCGAAGGCAGCTGCGGAGATGTGCACAGCGGAAAACCGTTACGGGCTGATGCTCAGGCATATGTATGAAGAGCATGAGAGGCTGGATGCCCTGTATAGAGAGGGGAAGAAAGGATGAAAGAATAAATGGCTGGCCATGCAAACACATGGTGTTTAAAATAATTATTATGATAGAATAGAATTCAGAAGATGACACAGAATCGATTAAAAACTACCCATAGAAACTTGGAAGGAATATCAGATGATAATACTTGATCATGTATACACAAAGGAAGAAGTGCTTGCTATTAACGATTTTCAGAACGGCTTTGTTAAAGGAGTGGTTGACGTAGAAAAAGGGTATGTCGCGCTGGACGCAGATATGCATTATCAACTGGCAGATTATCTGAGAGAAACACAGGGTTCCAAAGAAGAGGATATGTGGGGGTTTAATCTTTGGCTGGAGAACGAAGAGATTGAGGACATTTTGGAGTATGATTCACTGATCAATATCCATAACAATCAGATCCATGGATATCCAAGGGGCGGGATGAGTATATTAGATCCTGCGATAGAAAAACAAGCCACGGAGGTGATAACAAGATGGATACAGCTATAAAAGAAAGATGGTTTGATCTTAGCCTTCCTGAGCAAATGGTGAATATTGGAAACGAGGTTAAGAGAGCGGTTCGCTTTGACAAAGACAGCCGAAAGAAAAGGGTTTTTATTGATAAAGCATTAAAGTATATCGACCTGACCATAGATGATCCTAAGAACATAACAGTGATTCCAGAAATAAAGATGGGTAGGGTAATCCTAGAGGACTACCTTGGGGATCATGAATTGGATTATACCAAAGAGCAGATTAGAGACTATTATATGGACTTTGTGTACCTATTAAAGGGCTAACTGTAGACCATAAACGGGAAGGGTAGCTTCCGGCTGACAGATTCCCTCAACACTCAATTTAGCTTTAACGAATTCTTATTTTTTCTTTAATGGACAATCCGCTCAAAAGTGCTAATATAGCATCAACAAAAGGGAGTAGCGGAACGGCAGTAATGCCGATCTAGAAACCGTCAATACGATGCAGGAAGAAGCATTCGTATCTAGTGAGACCGCAAGACTTTTATCAAGGCAGAAGCTATGATAAAAGTCTTTTTTTATTGCGGAAGCGGGAGCAGGAAAAGAATAAGTTGACGATACAATAACACCAGCGGAAACGGTCCGCAGAATAGGAGTGAGACATGTATAACAGAAATATTGAAGTCCGGGAAGCGATAGAAGCCGGCGAGAGAGCGCTGGTTTCGCTGCAGGATGCGAGCGAGAGTCTTGGAAGCGCCCGGAACTGGGGGCTGCTTGACCTGCTCGGAGGAAGATCGATCAGCGGACTTGTGAAGCACGTCAAGAT
>CAMKAA010000031.1 GCA_946410365.1 uncultured Lachnospiraceae bacterium
CATTTCACATCCTTTCTCACGGAAGGACTTCTGCTATGCAGGATTCCGTGCCTGTGACAGAACCTTGTATCATTTCCGGCTTTCCGCCTCCCTTGGCTCCCAGCTTCTCTCTGAGCGCTTTCTGCACATCCCGGGAGTCCATTTTCCTGCTGCCTATTATATAGCGGTATTTGCCCTCTTTGTCGCTTCCGGCAAACACCCCGCAGAATCCGTCATGCTCTTCGCAGAGCCTGTTGACAAGATTTCTCTGCACAATATTGTCCATATCCCCGACAAACAAAAATACATTCTTCTGATCCTTGGGGATCGTCTCAAGACGAAGAAATGCGGCTTTGTACTCCAGGTCCCGATTTTTCTGCTTCAGTTCGCCGATCTCGTCAAGAAGATGCTTTACTCCGTCTCCGATCTCATCCTGACTTCGATTTGTCAGATGAGAGACCTCCTCTATGCGCTGCTGCCTCTTCTGCATCAGCGCGAATGCTCTCCTGCCGCAAGCGATAAACAGACGCATACCGCCGTTAAAACGAAGCGTCTTCACTATTTTGATCAGGCCGATCTCTCCGGTCCTCCTGACATGGGTCGCGCAGCACGCGCATACGTCTACATCAGGTATCGTGACCAGACGTACCTGCCCTTCGATCTCGATCTTGCTTCGGTAACTGATCTCCCCGAGTTTGTCCTTGTCCGGATAAGAGGCCTCCACCGGAAGATTTCTGTAAATGACTTCATTGGCTTCCCATTCCAGAAGCAGGATCTCTTCCTCGCTGAGCTGTCCGTTGACGTCCAGCGTCACCGAGTTGTCGCTCAGGTGAAATCCGATATTATCAAATCCATACCTGTTATGCATCAGCCCGGACAGTATATGCTCACCGGTATGATTCTGCATAAAGCCGAATCTTCGCTCCCAGTTGATCTGAAGGAGCACATGATCGCCGGGAAGGAAAAGCTCGCCATTGTCTTCCGGGCAGCTGACAGTATGTCTGATCACTCCGTCTTTAATCTGTACATCCGTTACAGCCAGCATTCCGGATCTATGACCACCGTTGTTTCCGGCGCTGCAGATCCATCCGATGTCGGAGGACTGGCCCCCGCCTTCCGGGAAAAAAACCGTCTTGTTCAGGATCAGCTCCAGGCTGCAGCCGGATTCCGTGTTCTCTTCTCCCGTCAATTTCCGTACCGAGAGAACCGTCGCCTCACACCGTGTCAGATATGCGTCTTTTTCGTAAAGTCTCTCTGTTCCGTTCACGTCAAATGTTCTTTCTCTCTGCTTTTCCGGCTTCCATCTTGAGGTAAGCATTGATAAAGCGGTCGATATCTCCGTCCAGCACGGCTCCCGTGTTGCTGGTCTCTTCTGCTGTTCTGGTGTCCTTAACAAGTGTGTACGGCTGCAGGACATATGAGCGGATCTGGCTTCCCCATGCGATATCTTTCACTTCGCCGCGAATGCCGGCGAGCTTAGCCTGCTCCTCTTCCATTCTCTTCATATAGAGCTTAGCCTTGAGCATCTGCATGGCCTTGTCCTTATTCTGGAACTGAGAGCGCTCATTCTGGCAGGTCACGACGATCCCGGAGGGGAAGTGCGTGATGCGGATCGCTGAAGAAGTCTTATTAATATGCTGTCCGCCGGCGCCGCTGCTTCGATAAGTGTCGATGCGGATATCGTCAGGATTGATGACAATGTCAATATCCTTCTCGATGTCGGGCATGACGTCGCAGGAGACAAAGGAAGTCTGTCTCTTTCCCTGCGCGTTGAAGGGGGAGATGCGGACAAGTCTGTGTACGCCTCTCTCGGATTTGAGATAGCCGTAAGCGTTCGTGCCGTTGATCTGGAAATCCACGGACTTGATGCCCGCCTCATCGCCGTCCACAAAGTTCATGACGTCAACTGTAAATCCCTTGCGGTCCGCCCATCGCGTATACATTCTGTAAAGCATGGAGCACCAGTCGCAGCTTTCTGTGCCGCCGGCTCCCGCGTTAAGGCTGACGATCGCGTTGGAATCATCATACTCGCCGGTGAGAAGGGTGGACAGCCTCATATCCTCGAGTTTTTCCTTGAAAGCATCCAGATCCTCTCTGATCGTTTCGATCACAGAGCGGTCATCCTCTTCATTTCCCATCTCGATGAGCATCATCATATCCTCGTAAGAGGTGCTGAGCTGATCGGCATCCTCCACCAGGGTCTGCAGATCCTTGAGCTGTTTCATTTTTTTGTTGGCAGTATCCGCATCGTTCCAGAAATCCGGCGCCTCTGACTCCCTTGAGAGCTCCTCGATCCTCTGCTTCTTATAATCCAGGTCCAGTGAATCCCTGACTTCCTCAAGCGGCGTCTCGTACTGCTGCAGTTCGAGCTTCATCTGGTCTAATTCGATCATTCGCTGTAAATCTCCTTATATATATGACGGCTTTTATCACTGTTTACGTCCGCAGCAGTTCTTATATTTTTTGCCGCTTCCGCAGGGGCAGGGATCGTTGGGATAGATCTTCTTCTCTACCCTTCTCTTGGGATCCTTGGCCGTAGTCTCATCCTTGTTGGTTCCGGTCACCTTAGCGACCTCTTCTCTCTCGACCTTCTGCTCGACCTTAACATGGAAGAGGACACGTACCGTCTCCTCCATAATGTTATGGTTCATCTCGTTGAACATGTCGTAGCCGGCGATCTTGTATTCCACCAGCGGATCATGCTGTCCGAGAGCCTGAAGGCCGATGCTCTGGCGCAGCTGGTCCATATCGTCGATGTGGTCCATCCACTTTCTGTCGACGACTTTGAGCAGCACCACGCGCTCTAATTCTCTTACGGCTTCCTCATCCGGGAACTCGGATTCCTTGCTCTCATAAAGCTCCAGAGCCTCTTCCTTGAGCTGCTGCTTCAGGCCGTTCTTGGTGCGCTCCTTGATCCTTCCTCTGTTTATAACCTTGAAGGGGATCGTGGGCAGAAGCAGCTCATTGAGCTCAGTGAGATTCCACTCATCGCTGTCCTGGTCCTCAGAGATACTGATGTCAACCGCTCTCTCAACGACCTCGGCGATCATATTGAGGATCGAGTCCCTCATGCTCTCGCCGTCGAGCACCTGACGGCGCTGCTTGTACATGATCTCTCTCTGCTCATTCATGACCTGGTCATAATCCAGCAGGTTCTTACGAATACCGAAGTTGTTGGCCTCGATCTTCTTCTGGGCACCTTCAACCGCCTTCGTAAGGGACTTGTGTGAGATTTCCTCTCCCTCAGGGATCTTGAGCGCGTTGAACATGGCGATCATCCTGTCAGAACCGAACAGGCGCATCAGATCGTCTTCTAGGGAGATATAGAAACGGGACTCACCGGGATCTCCCTGTCGTCCGCTTCGGCCGCGCAGCTGATTGTCGATGCGTCTGGACTCATGTCTCTCTGTACCGATGATCTTGAGTCCGCCGGCAGCTTTCGCCTCATCGTCGAGCTTGATATCCGTACCACGGCCTGCCATATTCGTCGCGATCGTGACAGCTCCGTGCTGACCGGCCTGGGCGACGATCTCCGCTTCCATCTCATGGAACTTGGCGTTCAAAACATTGTGCGGGATTCCCTCTCTGCGGAGCATCTTGGAGACGTCCTCAGAGACCTGGATCGTGATCGTGCCGACCAGAACGGGCTGTCCCTTATCATGAGCTTCCTTGACGGCTTCAACGACTGCCTTATATTTCTCTTTCTTGGTCTTGTAGACTGCATCCTGATGGTCCACACGGATCACAGGCTTATTTGTGGGGATCTCGATAACGTCCATACCGTAGATCTCGCGGAATTCGCGCTCCTCGGTGAGAGCCGTACCGGTCATGCCGCACTTCTTATCGAATTTATTGAAGAAGTTCTGGAAAGTGATGGTAGCGAGCGTCTTGCTCTCTTTTTTGACCTTGACATTTTCCTTCGCTTCGATTGCCTGATGAAGGCCGTCACTGTAGCGTCTTCCGGGCATCACACGGCCTGTAAATTCATCTACGATCAGCACCTGGTCGTCTTTGACGATATAGTCATGATCCCTGTGCATCAGGTTGTTCGCTCTCAAAGCCAGGATGATGCAGTGCTGGATCTCGAGGTTCTCAGGATCCGCGAGGTTGGGAATGTGGAAGAACTTCTCAACCTTGGAGACACCTTCCGCCGTGAGATTGACCACTTTGTCCTTCTCATTGACGATGAAATCTCCCGTTTCTTCTCTCTCGACGCCCATGATCGCATCGATCTTGGACAGGTCTTCCATGTCTTCGCCGCGTTTCATCTGCTTGGCCAGAATATCGCAGGCCTCGTAGATCTTGGTGGACTTGCCGCTCTGCCCGGAAATGATCAGAGGTGTGCGCGCCTCGTCGATCAGAACCGAGTCAACCTCGTCGATGATGGCGTAATGAAGTTCCCGAAGGACCAGGTTCTTCTTGTAGATCGCCATGTTATCGCGCAGATAATCAAAACCGAGTTCATTGTTGGTAACATAAGTAATATCGCAGCCGTAGGCCTGCTGCCTCTCCTCGCTGCTCATGCTGTTGAGAACAACACCGACAGTGAGTCCCATAAACTGGTAGACCTGACCCATCCATTCCGCGTCACGTTTGGCCAGGTAATCGTTGACAGTGACTACATGTACACCTCTGCCTTCCAGGGCATTGAGGTAGGCGGGCATGGTTGCCACAAGAGTTTTACCTTCACCGGTACGCATCTCCGCGATACGGCCCTGATGCAGGATAATGCCGCCGATCAGCTGAACACGGAAAGGCTCCATTCCCAGTGACCTTCTTGCGCCTTCCCTGACCGCCGCGTAGGCCTCGGGAAGAAGATCGTCCAGTGTCTCCCCTTCCGCAAGCCTTTTTTTGAATTCATCTGTCTTGCCCCGGAGCTGGTCATCGCTCAGCTCCTGCATCTGCGGGCGCAGATCTTCAATCTTTTTTACGAGAGGCTCGATCCTCCTGAGCTCTCTCTGACTGTGTGTTCCGAATAAAATATCTGTAAACTTGGACATATTCATACTCCTGATTCATATACCTTATGCGCATATTCTTTGAAATGATATCACAAATCATTTCAATGCGCTATTCTTCCGCATCATTATTCACAGAGAATCCACAAGCGGCTTCAGCGTGCCTGCGCACCGAGCACTTTATACAAAAGCCTGTACAGTTCTGACGCCTCCTCAGGTTCGAGATTGACACAGCTGGACATGGATCCGGGAATGCTCAGAGCTTCTTCCCGAAGTTCCCACCCCTTCTCTGTCACGGTCACGATCAGGTTCCTTTCGTCTTCTTTGGAACGCTTTCTCTCAAGATAGCCCTTGCTCTCAAGTTTCTTGAGGACCGGCGTAAGTGTTCCGGAATCGAGAAAGAGAACAAGACCAAGTTCTCTCACATTCATGCTCTCATTTTCCCAGAGCGCCATCATTGTAATATATTGGGTATAAGTAAGATCGAACTTGTCAAGAAACGGCTTGTATCTTCTTATTATTTCTTTTGAGCAGGCATAAAGCGGAAAGCACAGCTGGCTTTTCAGCTTCAGGCAGTCGTATTTATCACTCATGGAACTGAATCCTCCATTTTTACACTGTTTTGTTGCGTCATGCAATCGAATTTATCACAATTTAATAGCAATTTCAACCATCTCCGATGCAATACACGTTTTTTTCTGCAGCATAGTTAATACTCATTAGACAACCGCATTACAGACATCTCAGGGAACTGGCCGATATACTCCCGCAAAAAAAGAGAGGCAGCGTGATTGAGGAATAACTCCTCATCAGCTGCCTCGTCTTTATGATCTTCTAAGTTAATTAAGCTCGCCCTTGCTGTTGAAATAATACGTTCTTCCGTCGATCCACTGCTGTCCAGTGACCATTTCTCCTGAACTTCTGAAATAATACCAGGTATCTCCCAGCTTGAGCCAGCCCGTCCTCATGGATCCGTCCGAATTCATATAATACCAGTTTCCGTCCACCCGGATCCATCCTGTCTTCATAGCTCCGTTCGAGCCAAGATAGTACCAGATGCCGCCATACTTAAGCCATTTGCCTGCCAGCATCGCTCCACTGTCATCAAGATAATACCACGAGCCGTCTTTGAGCCATCCTGTCTTCATAACTCCGTTTTGCTGCAGGTAATACCATTTACCGCCGGTCTTCACCCAGCCTGTCTGCATAGCGCCTTCGGAATCGAAGTAGTACCAGCTGCTTCCGATCCTCTTCCAACCGGTGACCATCAGTCCATTTTCAGCCAGATAATACTTTTTCCCTTTGTAATCAAGCCAGCCGGTAACACGCTTCCCGTTGTTTAAATAGAACCACTTGCCGTCTTCCAGATACCATCCGCTGCTGATGGTAGTCGTAGATGTAATGGTAGTCGTATTCTTAACGGTATCGACGACTATAGGTGCCGAAGTTGCCGCAGATTTCCCTATATAGTGTCCGTTGGCATCAAAGTCATAGATCACTCCGTCAATACTCACGACACCGGTAACCATAACACCGTTTGTGTCGAAGAAGTATTTTATGCCGCTGATAGTCTGCCATCCGTACTGTACTACGCCGTACTCATCAAGATGATATTTTCCGCCTGCCACCTGGATCCAGCCGAACTGTTCTACGCCGTCCACGCCAAAATAGTGCATCTTGTTTTTGATCGTGTAAAAGCCCGTTACCATGACGCAGTTTTCAGGTTTGAAATAATACCATTTTCCGCCGATCTGCTCCCATTCGGTACAGCCGTAACCGTCAGAGTCAAAATAATACCAATTCCCGCCGGTCTTCACCCAGCCGGTCTTCATCGCACAGCTGACGGGATCGAAATAAAAGTAATGGCTCCCGATCTTCTGCAGTCCCGTCACAGCGTAACCCTTGCTGTTGAAGTAGTACCAGACATTGTCAATCTTCTTCCAGCAGCTCGTGAGGTAACTACCGTCAGCATATTCGTACCACCAGCCAACACTGTTCTTCTTCCAGTAACCGCCCTCAGAAGATGTTGATGAAGCAGTTCCCGATTTGCGCAGCTGGATCGTAGCAGCTTTACTGAAACTCCAGTTATTCCATGTGGCGTGATAGAGATCCTTGGTATGAGAATCCAGGATAGCTGTTCCGCTGTTATTGCGGCCGACACAGATCGTAGCGTGGTCATAGGTGCTGTCGCCGTTCCAGTCAAAATAGATCGGGTTACCGGCGAGAAGATTTCCGTTATTCGCGTTCATGAAGGAGCCGTACTGTTTAAAGTGGGCGATCTGCTTCATGACATTGATCCAGGCCACACTGTGCTTGTACCAGGTTGAATCCTGGGGAAAACCTCCGGCAAAAAGACACTGGGAAACAAAGTTTGCACAGTCTCCGCCTCTTCCCTTGTAGCTGTTATAAGAAGAATTATAATTGATACAATATTTATCCGCGTAAGCAATGGCGTTAGCCACATTATAGTTATATGATTTGGCTGCCGATGCTGCCATCATCTCCTGTTCGCCGTCCTCCGAGATCACTCTTAGAGCGTCCGCGCTCTCGTTTTCGGCTTGCATAGAGTATTCAATCTCTTCCTGCATCCAGTCAAAATTCTGATCTGTATCTTCGACAGAAGCGATCTTCCAGCTGCCGCTCCGGTCACAGGCCAGTTTCAGCGAGAAGTTATAACCGTACGCCGCTGCGTTTACGGCGGACATATCATCAGAAGCATACCCGACTGTCATCCACTCATAAATATCAAGATCCGCAGAACCGTCCTGCACAGTGCATGTATTGACTTTGATCCTGGGGACCAATGTGCGGATCATATCCTCCGCAGGCATTACATAAGATGTATACTCGCCCTGTCTGTCCCATTCACTGATCACATTTCCGGAAAAACCTTTGCTGTTTTCCTCAGAGCCGGCAATATATCTGCTTTTGGCCGCCTCATAATACTTGAGGTAACCGATCAGTTCTTCTGCGTCCTTCCCCATCCCGGACTCTACAGCCGAAAAATCTGAATTCATCATCTCTGCAGATGCAATGATCTCTTCATCTGTGACTGACATCGAATTATCATACAGATCCCGGATCGACTGATCGAAATTTCTCGCGCCTTCCGCTGCGCTTTCAGTGTGTCCTTCAGATGCCCCGAGGTTTGTGAGAGCTGCTCTGGTATTCGCTTTGATCTCCGTCATCACTCCGGAACCTGCGGGCGACATAAGCCCGACGATCATGCTGGATGTGAGAAGTATAGTCAGAAATCTTTTCATAATTAAACTCTCCCTTTCATATGTAACATTATTGTAATATATCAATTACATAAATGCAACA
>CAMKAA010000032.1 GCA_946410365.1 uncultured Lachnospiraceae bacterium
TGACGAAACCTATACTATCACGGTTTATTCTCTATTGCAAGGACATTTGTTTTTCTGGAGCGGACATTTCCGCCCGCAAGCAGGATTATAAACAGGATTGCTGCCGCGGCAGAGACGATCGAACAGATCCTGAGACCGGCGGGGAAATATGTAAACTCAATAGAGTGACTTCCTGCGGGAACCGGAATTGCCATCAACCCGCCGTCTGCCTTTTCTATCGGAACTGCCTCGCCGTCCACAAAGGCAGTAAAGCCTGTATCATAAGGGACCGAGAAGAATACAAGATTGTCTTTGGGAAGATCCGCTTCCGCGGTGAATCCGCTGAGCGTAAAGCGGAACTCTTTGCAGGCGGATTCGGCCCTTTCTCTGCAGTGCCGGGCAAAGTCCTGGTCACTCATGACCTGTTCATCCACATGCTGGTCTTCCTGCATATACTTGCCGTATTTTGCCACCTGCTCCTCCGTGAGGATGATGTCTTTGACAAGAAGCCTGTCCGTCATCTCGCCTTTCTTCATAGAGCTGTATTCATCATCCCGTATGTAACTGTTGAAAGTAAATCCCATGGGGATATAATTGGAGTTTTCAAAGATTTTGTAGCCGTTGTTCTCCGTGTATTCATCGTATCCCACAAGACCGCCCTTATCCTCAAGGGTCTTGGAAGGCTTAACAAGTGTGTTTTCAATGTAATAGCGCACTGACAGGAGCGCCCGTGCGCCCACCCTGTCAACGGGAAGTGTCGACTCTACGGTCCTGATCATTCCTATCTTCCTGTAGAAAGAAAAGATGGAAGGATTGACAGTACTCTCGAAGCAGTGGATCGTGGGATATCCCCAGACCATCTCATAATTGGTCGATGTCCCGTCCGTCTCTACTCTCATGAATTCTGACGTGTCCCCAAGATCGGGCTTTTCATCCAGCATCTGCTTTCTCCACTTCACGCCTCCTGATTTTGCGATCAGTGAGTTCCCGTTATACAAAACAGCAAGATTGGTCAAAAGACAGCAAACAACCGTGGCTGCTAAAAACAAAGGCTTTCTGTATTTTGACATGCTTTTGATGCCCGGGATCAGAATGAGGAGCGCAGCGAGAATGACAAGCTGCACCGCGGTTGCCGCGATCTCAATGACGAGCAGGTCATTGTTGCTGCTGACCGAAAACCACTTCACTTTGCCGTTCTCGATCACCGGCACAAGCGCGCACAGCATGATCAGCGCGGTGATGACCACAGTGATGCGGGCCGAGGAGGCCAGTGTCTTGTGATCGTCGGATTCAAGAGCTCTGGCTGTCATTGCCGCCATGATAAGGATCGGCATATAGAACCATCTCGCGTAATACTCCGAGTTGAAAGCGCTGAAGGCCGAATTGAAGAGCGGTATGAAAGCGATCACACCGCATACTATGATCATTCGTTTCTTCCAGGATCTGCTGAACAGTCTCATGTACGCGATCACGCCCGACAAGGAAAAACACGGCAGATAAGCGGCCAGAGAACTGTTTTTCACCTGTTCTCCCGAGAAAAGAGTGGGCTTTGCGATGATATCCGGCACCATAAACAGGGATTTAATGATGGCCAGAGGCGTTTTGCCCTCTTCAAAGGCAAACAGCCCATAGCCGTTAATATAGTCGTTCAGACGGCTGTTTCCGGTCAGTCCGTATACTGACTGCACGAGGAAAAACGCGGACATCAACAGCCCCAGGATCCCGCTGAGCAGAACACGGATGACGTCGCCGGCTATCCTCTGCGGCTCCCTGGAGGGACAGTATCTGACGATATAATAGATCAGAATAAAGACTGCCTGACCGAAGAAGAAATAGTAGTTGATGACAGACATCAGAGCTGTCATCAGTGTAAACCCGGCTGTTCTGTTCTTCTGCACAGCGTCGTCAAATGTCAGAAGATACAGAGGAAAGAAAACTGTCGCATCGTGGAAGTGCTGAAACACTATGTTGCATGCATGAAATCCGGAAAAAGTAAATAAAAGACTTCCGATCACAGCCCAGAAATCTGAGCGCACCTGCCTTCTGATATAGGCGTAGGAAGTCACCATTGCGGTCCCGTAGCGCAGAGACATGACAACGGGAAGGATGTAAGGGATCGCTTTCTCGCTAAAGGGGATCGTCAGCCAGAAAAACGGACTGCCCCACAGGTAAAAGGACATACTCCCGCCCATGCTGCTTCCAAGATCTATGTAAGGATTCCAGAAGAAGCGGCCGCTTCGCACAGCCCTGTGCGCCAGTATATAGAAAGGGACCTGCTGGACATTGTAGTCCCCGTAATAAAAAAAGATCCCGCCGTGATATATCAAAAATGGAAGGACCGCTGCCAGATACAGCAGCGCTCCTCCCGTGAACAGCAATATATACTGAAATATATTCGAACGTTTTGTAGTCAAAATAGTGTCCTCTTACTCGCCGGCTTCCGATGATGCCTTCTCCGCCTCGATAAAGTCCTTCATGCTTGCCATTCTTGCAAAGACAAGCGCATATCCGTCGTCTCCATAATTAAGAGAACGATTGACACGGCTGATCGTCGCTGTGGACGCACCGGTCTTCTCTGCGATCTTGAGATACGTGTCATGTCTGCGCAGCATTGTTGCCACCTCAAACCGCTGGGATAGGGAGAGGAGCTCATTTACAGTACAAAGGTCCTCAAAGAAACTGTAGCATTCCTCCTTGTTCTCCAATGTTAAAATGGCTTCAAACAGGCTGTCAACAGCCTCAGTCCTGATCTTTTTGTTCATACCCCGCTACTCCTTACACTTAAGTAATGCCAACCTGCAGATAATATTTTAGCATTGTAAAGTTTTAAAGTAAAGAGTTTGAGCAAGTAAATGGAAGTTGGTATCATTGTTCATCGATATTACATTTATCTGTTTTGTACCTTTACTTTTGGATATACCTGTGCTATTTTGATAATGTTGCACAAATTGTCTGTAATTTAACAAAGATTTGCGCGCTACTATTTATTACATAATTCGGAGGTAACAGCATGAGTAAGGGTGTAGTCAGAAGATTCAATAACCAGCGCGGTTTTGGATTCATCAGTGATTCTGAAGGAAACGATGTATTCGTACATTATACAGGTATCAACGGCGAAGGATTTAAATCTCTTGAGGAAGGTCAGGAAGTGGAATTCGATATCGTTCAGGGCGAGAAAGGCCCTCAGGCGGTAAATGTGACCAAACTCTGATCATGATCTTTAAAAGCCGGTCCGGCGGAGGATTTTCTCCGCAGGGCCGGCTTTTAAATTTGATATCGTTTTCCGGATTCAATGTTTTTCAGATCAAATTCGCTGTTTTCACAAGATCTTCCAGAGACAGATCTCCTCCGAACAGCGACAGTGCGCTCCCGATAGTGACATCCATCCTGCCTCCTGACAGATTTCCGATCAGTTTAAGATCGTCAAAAGAGTGCACACCGCCGGCATATGTGACCGGGAATCCGGATTTCTGCTGCCACTCTCCCAGTACAGTGACCAGGTTTTCTTCTATCCCGGATCGCTTTCCTTCTACGTCTGCCGCATGGATCAGAAACTCATCACAGCATGCGGAAAGTCTGTCCAGAATTTCCGCATTGATCTCAAGGTCCGTAAACTTCTGCCAGCGGTCGGTTACAACCACATAATTTCCGCTGCTTTTCTTCCGACAGCTAAGGTCCAGCACTATTCTCTCCCGCCCCACAGCGCGGATCATTTCCGCGAGCGCGCTCTCGCTCAGCTTACCGTCCCTGAAGACATAGGATGTAATGATCACATGGGATGCTCCCGCATTAAGAAAAGCACCTGCGGTCTCAGGTGTTATTCCTCCGCCGACCTGCATACCGCCCGGGAAAGCATCCAGAGCGGCCATCGCCTGGATTTTATCCTCCTCATATGCCTTTTCCCTTACGGAATTGAGAAGGATTATATGTCCTCCCCTGAGATCCATATCTCTGTAAATGGAGGCGTAATAAGAGGCGCCTTTATCCGCCACGAAGTTTTCCCTGGCAGATCCCGGGATACGGTCTTCCTGATCCTTCAGCGTGCTGCCCACGATCTGTTTGACGCGTCCGTTATGTATATCTATGCAAGGTCTGATACGCATGTTCCGGTCTCCCGTATATTTCTCTTTAAATAAGGGACCGCCGAAGCGGTCCCTGTGTGATCGTGTTATCAGCTGAGCACATCGCTCATTGTGTAGAAGCCGGCTTCTCTGCCTGCCAGGAATTTTGCTGCCTCGACGGCGCCTTTCCCGAATACAGCTCTGCTGTAAGCTCTGTGAGAAAGAGTGATCACCTCGTCCTGCCCTGCGAAGATCACGTCGTGGTCTCCCACTATGGATCCACCGCGGACGGCGGAGATACCGATCTCCTTGACAGGTCTCTTCATCCTTCTTCCGGTGCGGTCGTAGACATACTCATATTCATTTCCCAATGCTGCATTGGCTGCATCCGCAAGAGCCAGCGCTGTGCCGCTGGGAGCGTCGATCTTTTGGTTATGATGCTTCTCCACGATCTCAATATCGAATCCTGCGGCTGCGAGCTTCGGGGCCGCCTGTGCGATCAGGGCCTCGATCAGGTTTACACCCACTGACATATTTGCTGATTTGAGAACGGCAGTCTCCTTGGCAGCGCTGTGGAGCGTTCCGGTCTGCTCTTCGGAAAGCCCTGTGGTGCAGACCACTACAGGAAGTTTCTTTTCCGTGCAGTAAGCTAGGAGCCCGTCTACAGCGGAAGCTGTGGAGAAGTCAATGACTACATCTGCTTCCGGACAGTCCTCAAGCTTTCTGTATACCGGAAATCCGGCATATGCTTCACCGAAAGCGTCGACACCTGCCACTACCTGTGTCTTTTCATCCTTCTCACAGATATCTGTGATGATACGTCCCATTCTGCCGCAGCAGCCGTGAATGATGATCCTGATCATTTCTGGTTCCCCCTGCTTAGATAAGTCCGAAATTCTGCATTGCCTTGCGGAGTTTCTCTGTATTTGCGGGTGTCATTTCCGTAAGAGGCATACGAAGAGGTCCGGCGTTCTGGCCCATAAGATTGACAGCTTTCTTGACTGGGATCGGATTGACCTCGCAGAAAAGCGCCTCGAAAAGCTCGTGGGTATCCATCTGAAGTCTTGCGGCACCCTTGACATCTCCGTCAAAGAACTTCTGACAAAGATCATGCATTGCCTTGGGAGCGACATTGGCTACAACCGAGATCACGCCGATCCCTCCCATGGAGAGAAGCGGAACTACCTGGTCGTCATTACCTGAATAGAGGTCGATATTACCGTCACAGAGGGTCATAAGCTTGACGATCTGGCTGATATCACCGCTCGCTTCCTTGATGCCGACGATGTTGGGAACATCCTTTACGAGTCTTGCGACTGTCTGGGGCAGAACATTTCCGCCTGTGCGGCTGGGCACATTGTAGAGGATCACGGGAGTTCCCGGAACTTCATCCGCGACCATCTTAAAGTGCTTGTAAACGCCGTCCTGGGTGCCCTTGTTATAGTAAGGGGAAATAAGAAGCAGGCCGTCTGCTCCGTAAGATGCCACTTCCTTTGAGAGCTGCATTGCGGTCAGGGTTCTGTTGGAGCCGGTACCCGCGATCACGGGAACTCTTCCCTTTGTGTGTTCAATACAGAACTTGCACACATCCAGATGCTCCTGCTCAGACATCGTAGCTGCTTCTCCGGTGGAGCCGCAGACAACGATCGCGTCTGTCCCGTTGTCGATCTGATAATCAATGATGTCGGCAAAAGCCTCATAGTTGACGGACTCATCCGTCTCCTTAAAGGGTGTCACAATTGCTACTGCAGAACCTTTAAAAACTGCCATTTTCCCATCCTTCCCACTGGCGCCTCAAAGCGCTCAGTCAATCAGAAATTTCTGAACTGCATGTTTCCGATCTCAGAGATCTTGTCAGCAAACTTGCAGACCTCCACATTCATCTCGCTTCCGGTAATAATAATATCCGTATCCGCGCGGGATTCAACCAGTTCTCTCAGATCGTCCACAGAAATGATATTCTTGTTGACGACTTCGAGAACTTCATCGAGGATCAGAAGATTGCACTCACCCGTAGTGAGCACTTTTCGGGCGAAATTGAGGCCGTTTTTGATATTGACGGCGGCCTCCTCTTTCTCCTCCTGTGTCCGGTCCATGTAATCGATATCCGATTTTTCAAATCGGAAGATCTTGATCTCCGGCTCAAGCCTTTTGGTGAAGGGGCTGTCTGTGATCCCCTTTCCCTTAAGGAACTGAATAATGACGATGCTGTCTCCTTCCGATGCCCTTTTCATGGCAATTCCGAGCGCAGCCGCAGACTTTCCGTATCCATCCCCCATAAAGATCATAACTTTTCCAGAAGCCATAACGAAACCCCACACGTTTCTATACATTAAAACAATAATATCCCTTTCAACATAGCACTTTTTACAGATTATGTAAATCTCGAATAGTGTCCGGCATATGGCTTACATTCTCTCGGGGGCGGAAAAGCCGAGAACGTCGATGCAGGCGCTGAGGATATCCAGTGTAAGCTTGAGCAGTGCTATCCAGCTTTCCTTCTTCTCAGGATCCTGCTCCGACAGGATCTTCGTCGAGTGATAGAAACTGTTGAAATCGTTGGAGAGCTGATAAATATAGGCGCATACGCGGTGAGGTGCGATTTCCGCGAACGCATTGTCCATCATGGCGCTAAATCCCGCCAGATCTGTCATCAGGTCTTTCTCCGCTTTGCTCTGTGCAAGACCGATCCTGAGCGCAGAGAGATCTCTGCCGCCGGATGCAGCATATTTGCCGAGAATGGATTTGATCCTGACGATGGTGTAAAGGATATAAGGACCTGTGTCACCTTCGAAGGAGGTAAATCTCTCGATGTCGAAAATGTAGTCCTTTGAGGCCTGATTGGACAGGTCGCCGTATTTAAGTGCCGCAAGAGCGACCTGCTTCGCGGTCTTTTCCGCTTCCTCAGGTCCGATCTCCGGATTTGACGCTATTTTGCCTCTCATCTCCCGATTGATGTCACTGATCAGGTCGGAGAGCTTCATGACACCGCCGTCCCTTGTCTTGAAGGGCTTGCCGTCTCTGCCGTTCATCGTGCCGAAGCCGATGTGGCGCAGCTGAGTATTCTCATCGACAAGACCGCACTTTCTCGCTGTGCGGAAAACCTGCTGGAAGTGAAGTTCCTGGCGCTTGTCCGTGATATATATGATCTGGTCCGGGTTAAAGAGTCTCTCTCTCTCGCTGATGGTCGCAAGGTCTGTGGTCGTATAAAGTGCCGCGCCGTCGGACTTAAGGATGATGCAGGGCGGGATCTCTTTGGTGTCGCTCTCTTTAGAAACATCGACAACGAGAGCCCCGTTTGACTCGTAAGCCAGGCCCTTAGCTTTCATATCAGCGACCATGCCGGGAATTGCGTCGTGTACAGTGGACTCGCCCCACCAGAGGTCGAAATCCACGTCAAGATTAGCGTAATTCTTCTTCATGTCGGCCACAGAGACCTCGATGATCTTGTTCCACAGAGCCCTCAGGCCGCGGTCACCTTCCTGAAGCCTGTGTGTGTTGGCCATTGCTTCAGCGTAGTATTCAGGATCTTCCTTTGACTTTTTGCTGGCTGTGGGATAGATCTCCTCCAGTTCGGACACTGTAAAAGGAGCTTCCTCAGGATACTCACCTTCATAGGAGGGGTCAAAATAGCACAGGCCGGGCTGTCTCTTGGAAACTTCCGTGATCACAAGACCCATCTGAAGGCCCCAGTCTCCGAGGTGGATATCCCCTGTGACTTTCTCTCCGTGGTATCTGGCGATCCTCTTGACAGACTCTCCGATCACGGCACTTCTAAGGTGCCCCACGTGAAGAGGCTTGGCCACATTAGGTCCGCCGTAGTCGAGAATGATGGAAGCAGGCTTTTCGGGCATCTCAAGTCCGAATTTCTCCGCACCGCTCATCTCATTGAGGTAAGAGGTAAGGAACTCTTCCCGGATCTTCAGGTTAAGAAAACCCGGCTTTACAGCTTCCGCCGATGAGAACACTTTCGAGTCCTGAAGTCTCGCTGCCACATCGTTCGCGATCATGATCGGTGCCTTATGGTACCTTTTGGCGCCTGCCATGGCTCCGTTGCACTGATATTCACACAGGTCGGGGCGGTTTGAGACAGTGACCTTACCAAGTTCGCTGTCATATCCGGCCGCATCGAAAGCACCCGCCATCTCGGCGGAGATCAGATTCAGAAATTTTTCCACTGTATTCTCCTTGTCTATGCTGTAATTAA
>CAMKAA010000033.1 GCA_946410365.1 uncultured Lachnospiraceae bacterium
GCGATAATGGTAGTCCACGCAGGCGGAAATGTATACGCCTTTGGTGAGACAGAGTATCCGCTTCAGATCAGCATCAGGGAGTTTGAGGAACTTCCGCAGGACGCGATCTACGGCATCTCCATGCGGCTTGCCGGCGAGAAGGAGGCGGAGGAGGCAGCGGCCAGGATCAGAGAAAAATACGGCGCAGAAGCTGCGCCGTATCAGAATGTGAGACACGTAGATGTCGTTGCCGCGGGCTGCTCCAAGGGAACAGGCATGGGCAAAGTGAGAGAGATCTTCGGGATCGACCGGTTTGGAGGAATCGGTGATTCCTATAATGATCTGCCGCTCCTTGAGGCATCCGATATCAGTTTCACATTCCCGGATGCCCCTGAAGAACTTCGGAAAGCCGCGGATGAGATAGTGCTGTCCGTCTCCGATGCTATCGAAAAGATGAGATGAAATCCTGTTTCAGCTGCCGGAGAGCGCTTCCTCCCAGGATGTGAGGGCGGGCCATGAGCCGTCATCCAAGGTCTCTCTGAGAAAACGGAAGTAGAAAGAGAGCTTCTCTTTAAGATGCCGGCCGCGGAAACAGCCGGAATACGGCGTCCTGCCGGACAGCAAGGTCTCCATGAGGCGGGCTCTGTCCTCCATCGGGTAGGTCTTGCTATAGGGATCGATGAACCAGACTTCGTCGGCAGGGCAGCCGCTCACAGCGGTATGATCAGGACTTCCCGCGGTCTCATAACTTTCCCCGAATTCATTGATATAGGAATAATAGTAGGAGAAACCTTCAGGATTCATGGAGTTCCACTCTTCCTCGTTTAAAAGCCCTTCCCCCGCGAAGCGGTAATCGGCTGCGTGGGTCAGCTCATGGACCACCGTGTCGGGGCTGAGATCGTCATAGAGATCAAAGGCAAGCTGCATTGTCCCGTTCGATTCTGTGGCGAAAGCGCCGGCGTTGGAGATATTGCTCGAGGCATCCAGCGGATGCAGGGCTCCGGTCAGGTAAAATACGATGTTCCTGTAGTAACCACCCTTAAGCTGCGTGAAATAAGTATCGGGATATAGAGAGAGCACGTTTTCAAGAACAGACAGAGAGCCGTCTATGACTGCGGTGTCTGTGCATGCTTCCGCGCTGTAATCTGAAAACTCCGACGGAACATTGGTCCCGATCAGGATGCGGACCCCGTACAGATCTTCCAGCTTGGCTGCTCTATCGGTGAGAGTGCCGTAATCAGCAGTTTCAGGAGCGTCGTATTCGGATTTTGAGGGAATCTCCCACTTGACGGCGCGGCAGGAAGAAGTGTCCCAGAGATAGAGGTGCACAGGTCTTCCCGTGTCGTCGCACAGGCCCCAGCAGCACCAGTCCCCTGACAGAGAGCGGGGGAAAGTAGTGTAAGCCAGGAAAGAGTCCGCTTTATCTGCAGAACTGCTGCCATCGATCAGAGAGAGGACTTCCTCCGGAAGTTCCATCTCTTTTTTGATATACCCGGACAGATCGCAGACTGAGATCACCGGCTTTGTCCTGAAAGATGAACCCATAAGGCGCCCGCCGTCAGTGACAGTGAATCGGGACGGATTGATATCAGAAAGATAGTATTCGCTCTCCCCAAGTACGGGATCTACGTCGACATACACCTGCAGGGAGGGATCGCGCCGCGAATAGGTGGAAAAAGAGAGCCGGCCCTCGTGTCCGCATACGACGGGAGTAAAGGCGCCGAATTCGCAGGGAAGTGTCCAGCAAGCGCGAAGGTCCCCTTCATCGGTGACTTCGTATAAAATGCCGCGTCCGGAGGACAGCCAAAGCCGTCCGCCCAGACAGTAAGGCACCGCATCTGAGAGGTAAGAGGGCAGGGTGACACTGCCGGCGGCAGTACCCGGCCGATAGAGAATGCCGCAGCGGCTGTCGAAGACGATCAGAGGATCGCACGAAAGTATTGAGAGGCCTTCGGTCCCGCCTGAACCGCGTCCGGGTACCCGGGTCCGGTCGAAGGAAGCGAGTTCCTCCTTTTCTCCGCTTAAAAGGTTAAGAAGCTGCGCGGAATAGGAAGAAGCAGCGCCCTCGCTGTCAGGGACCGAGTACAGAATCAGAAGGCGGGACTCGTCATACAGACCTGCGCAGCACAAAACGGCATCGTCCTGAGGGGAGGCCAGCTTCGTGATCTCATAGAGCGCGCCCTGATCCTGCGCTGTATCGACCTTCATGGGGGAAAGATTGTCCGCGATATCGCGCATCAGGTCTGACTGTTCATTCCCGCCCCTGCAGGAGATCAGCAGGGCAGCGGCGATCATTATGCAAAACAGTGCGCCGGCGAGGCGGCGTCTATTTAAAAAAATCATTATCAAAATATACCTCGACACAAATATGTTGGGAAAAATCTTACTTTTATTGTAGAATACCCTTCGAAGATATAATAGGCAAGTCTCAGAAAACCGGAGAGACTATAGGAGGCTGTATGAAAAAATTAGGATTTATTGGCGTAGGAAATATGGGAGGAGCCATAATCGGCGGGATTTTAAAAAGCAAAAAGGTGGCAGCGGAGGACATGATCGGGGCCGATCATTCCCAAAACAGCAGGGAACGCGCGGCTTCTCTCTACGGTATTGAAATGACCGGAGACAATAAAAAAGTGGCCACGGAGTCGGAAATCCTGTTCTTTTGTGTCAAACCGCAGTTTTTGGACGATGTGCTCTGCGAGATCAGGGATGTGCTTCCGAAGGACCAGCTCATTGTCAGTATAGTGGCCGGCCGGAGCATCGCCTATTATCAGAAAATGCTTGGCGAAAAGGTGCGCATCGTTCGTCTGATGCCCAACACGCCTGCTCTTGTGGGAGCCGGTATGACGGCCGCCTGCTGCAGCGGAGAGGTGAGCGCGGAAGAAATGAAAGAGGTCGGAGAACTCTGCAGTACCTTCAGTCTGTTCGAAGAAGTGCCGGAGACTCTCTTTGATGCGGTGACCGGCGTTAGCGGCAGTTCTCCTGCGTATGTGTTCATGATGATGGAGGCTATGGCTGACGCGGCGGTTCTCGCGGGAATGCCCAGGGCGCAGGCGTACAAATTCGTCGGACAGGCTGTGCTGGGCAGCGCTAAGATGATGCTGGACACCGGCAAGCACCCCGGAGAACTCAAGGACATGGTATGCTCGCCTGCCGGGACAACCATCGAAGCTGTCAGAGTTCTTGAAGAATTGGGCCTTCGCAGCGCCATTATAGAGGGAACTGAGGCCTGTATTGAAAAATCTGCTCAAATGAACGCCGAAAAAAACTGATAATCATTGCATTTGTCGGATTTAAGGAGTATCTTTATTAGGATATTGTGATTTTTCTTAATAGGAGTAACGTAAATGAGCAGTAATAAGGTGAGCCCGCAGAAAAAGAGGCCTCCGAGAAAGACAAGCGCTTCAAGTTCAAAGCGGGCGCAGCGCAAGAAGATAAACCGATATGTGAGAATATGCGGAAGGATCCTGTTTATCCTTCAGGTGATCATATCCCTGATCATGGTCTTCACTGTCGGCAGGACGGGAATGCTTCCCTGGAAATACATGGTATTGATCTTTGCGGTCCTGGCTCTTTTGGCCGTCGTCACATTCATGCTGAACCTGAAGCGGAACAGAAAAGTCCGGCTGGCCGGCATAGGGATCAGTACAGTGGTGATCATATTTGTACTGGTATTTACACGCTATTTTAACAGGACCATGGGACTGATCTCGAGCGGCGACAACGCCCAGAAGACAGATAATATGGTCGTGGTGGTAAGAGCCAACGATCCCGCGGAAGTCCTCATGGACGCCAAGAGCTACAAATTTGCCATGCACGGGTCGTCCACTGACGGCGCAAGCGGAGAAATGATCAGCGACATTGAGTCGGCACTCTCTTCCAAGATCAAGGTGGAATCGTACAACAGTGATGTTGAGGCGGCCAGGGCACTGCTGGAAGGAAAGGCGGATGCCGCGATCTATAACAAGGCCTATACTTCAATCATAGCGGAATCCCTCGATGATGACGATTACGAAGAAAAGATAAGAGTGCTCTATCAGTACGGCATCCAGACCAGCATTGAGAAAGAGACTGTAAATGTCGGAGAACCCTTCAACGTACTGATCAGCGGAATTGACGTCTACGGAGATATCTCCCAGACGAGCCGAAGCGATGTCAACATCATCGTGACAGTCAATCCCAAGACCAAGAAAGTGCTGCTGACCTCCACGCCTCGTGACTATTTTGTCCCGATCCCGGAGGTATCCGATGGTGTAAGAGACAAGCTCACACACGCCGGTATCTACGGTGTGGACGCGTCGATGAGGACCCTCGAGGAACTCTATGGAATTGATATAACCTATTTCGTCCGCGTTAACTTCGATACACTGATCAAACTTGTCGATGCCATGGACGGTCTGGATGTTTACGTCGAGTATCCGTTTGATGCATACACGGATGAGTATCATTTCGACAAGGGATGGCACGACATGTTCGGCGACCAGGTCCTGGCGTTCTGCCGCGAGAGATACAGCTATGCGGACGGCGACAACCAGCGCGGCCGCAACCAGGAGCAGGTACTCAAGGCACTGATTGAGAAACTGATCTCCCCCGCTATTCTGCCTCACTATGCAGAGATCCTGGACAGCCTGGACGGCTTCTTCCAGATGAACATCCCTCAGGAGAAGATCGCTGAGCTGGTCAATATGCAGCTTACGGACAACGCACACTGGGATATCATGAAGCAGTCGGCGGAGCAGGGCGAAAGCGCTCTTGAGACCACATACTCCGCAGGCAGCACACCTCTGTATATCATGTGGCCCGATGACGCGAGCGTCAAGGTCAACACGGCGAGGATCGAGATGATCATGAGCGAAGGCTATACGACGAATACGGAGAGCTCGGAAACTGTGGAAACCGCGCAGAAGTAAAAAAGCATTTAAAAAGAGCAGGCGCTGTGCACCTGCTCTTTTTTTGACGTTATTAAAAGTATACAGTTTAGTGTTCGAATACGGATTCATAGATCACTCTGCGGCGCTCCTTTCCTACGAATACAAATCCAAGTCTGTATACGAGGATATAGGAGAAAAGCGCAAGCCCTGTGGCGATGATCACATCTGAGAACGAATGCTGTTTGAGGAACATCGTTGACAGAATGATGAGAAAGCCGAGGACTGTCATGGCCGTCTTGCTGACTTTGGAGCGTACAAGCTTCGCATCTGTCTTCCACACGGCGATCATCACGCACAGAGAGTTGTAAACGTGAATGCTCGGAGTCACATTTGTGGGAGTATCAACTGCGTACAACCGCTCAACCATGTATGTGAAAACATTGTTTCGCGGCATTGTCTCCGGTCTCAATAACAAAATGTTAGGGAAAACGACGGAGAGGGCAAGGAAAATGGTCATACCGATCACAAGGAATGCGGCGACCTCATGATAACTTTTTTCATCCTGCAGGAACATGTAGAATGCAAAACCGAAGGCATATACAAACCACATCAGATACGGGATTATGAACACCTCGCAGAAGGGGATCATGTCATCAACTGCTGTGTGGATCACCGTGTAATGAAGACGGTTCCAGTTCTCGATCAGGGCAAACGTCGCAAGGTAGAACACCGCGTACGCTGCCATCGGAGCACCAAGCTTCGCTTTATAGCGAACGATCTCCGGCATTGACTTGCCGGCGAGCGGTCCATATCCGTATCCCGAATCCCAAATTAGTTCTTTCATTGCAAAATCACCTCTGTTGGTTTTCAAAATACTTAATTTCATTTTTTGGTTTACCGTCAGAAATACTACAACCAAAAAACAGAAAAAACAAGAGGTGTACAAAAATAAAGGCACAATAAAACGCAGAAAAAGGGAAAAATCCTCGGTAAACCGTCTGCTGAAAACAAAAAACCCCGGTTTGAGGTACATTTTGAACAATGCAGAGCTGATCCGGCGCTTCCGTTTTAGTGGAAGATTCTCTTGCAGTGCCCGTGCTACCTTGCTATACTACATTTTGGCGACTAAAAAAAGACAAATGTCCGTCTGGAAAAACACTCACACAGGAGGAGTTACATGTATTCGATCGAGGAAGTAAGAATGACAGACCCGGAGATCGCGGCTGCCATTGAAAAAGAAATCAAGAGACAGAATGACCATATCGAGCTGATCGCCTCTGAGAACTGGACCAGCAAGGCTGTCATGGCTGCGATGGGAAGTCCTCTTACCAATAAATACGCAGAAGGATACTCCGGCAAAAGATATTACGGCGGATGCTATGTGATCGATGAAATAGAGACCATTGCTATTGAGAGAGCCAAGAAGCTGTTCGGCTGTGACTACGCAAACGTGCAGCCGCACTCCGGCGCCCAGGCAAACCTTGCTGTAGAATTTGCCATCTTAAAGCCCGGCGATACTCTGATGGGCATGAACCTCAATCAGGGCGGCCACCTCACACACGGCAGTGCTGCAAATATCTCCGGATCTTACTTCAACATCGTTCCTTACGGTGTAGATGAGAACGGTTTCATCGATTATGACGAACTCAAGAGGATCGCGATAGAGGCGAAGCCGAAGCTGATCATCGCAGGCGCTTCCGCTTACGGAAGAACGATCGACTTTAAGAAGTTCAGGGAAGCTGCCGACGCTTGCGGCGCAGTCCTCATGGCTGACATCGCTCACATCGCAGGCCTTGTGGCGGCAGGACTTCATCCGAGTCCCTTCCCCTATGCCGACGTTGTGACTACCACCACTCACAAGACCCTCAGAGGTCCCCGCGGCGGCATGATCCTCGCCAACGAGGAAGCGGCCAAGAAGTATAACTTCAACAAAGCCGTATTCCCCGGCATCCAGGGCGGCCCCCTTGAGCACGTGATCGCAGCCAAGGCTGTCTGCTTCAAGGAAGCTCTTGATCCTTCCTTCAAGGTCTATGCGCAGAACATTCTCGATAACGCGCAGGCACTTTGCAAGGGACTGCAGGCCAGAGGCATCGACATCGTCTCCGGCGGTACAGACAACCACCTTATGCTCGTCGACCTGACCCGCACGGGCCTTACCGGCAAGCAGGTTGAAAAGCTTCTGGACGAGGCACACATCACAGCTAACAAGAACACGATCCCTAACGAGCAGAGATCTCCTTTCGTGACCAGCGGAATCCGCCTCGGATCCCCTGCCGCCACCACAAGAGGTCTTAATACAGAGGATTTCGACCGCGTAGCTGAGGCGATTTCCATCGTCATTAAGAAGCAGGAAGCCGGCATCGAAGAGGCGCAGGCGATCATCAAGACCATTACGGATAAGTATCCACTGGTGTGAGTGGGAAAGTGAATATAGGTAAACCTACGAAGGGGCATGCGGTTTGCATGTCCCTTTTTATTTAAGAACACTCAATAAGTCGTGGTGATGCGGGAAAGCGTGATACGTAAACCTACGCTACGGAGACATATACCCTTTAAAAGCCCGTTCCTTTCCGTTGGATTCACATAAATCGATTCCCCGCGCAGGAGGGAACCGCACTTCAGAAACTCGCAGCCCGCTCTTTATGACCGGGCCGCTCAAACATGCTGGCTTTCGGTCGGCAGGAGCTGCCTCCCTCATTCCCTCCTGCGCGGGGAATCAATTTGGTTCATCCGGCACTCAAGGAAAGGGCTTGTTAAAGGGTATATGTCTCCGGCGCTCAGGTTATTGGATGCCGACAAACATTGGAGATCCTTTGGGAGTGGTCTGGTAATAGGGAAGAAGCTTGTTAGATTCCATCGAATTTTACAGAGTATGTCCAAGGATGGGTACACCCACGAAACAAGCTTTCCGGCATCCATCGGATTTGGAAAAGCTTCTCGTGAGATGGACAACCTGGAGTTTATATCCTGGCTTCGAGCTGCCGATAGCTGTAAGGGAGGGGCACATGGCCTTGATGTAAACATTTTGAATGAGTGTTGGCTTTCACATGATTTTCTGCAAGAGAAGGGGAGAACGAGGGAGGCAGTTCCTGCCGACCGAGAGGCCCGCTGTCCGAAGACGGCCGGTCATAAAGAGCGGCCGTCAAGTTTCGGTGCCGGTTCTCTCCGCAGCGCAGCAGAAAATCATAGTGAAACCACGCGAATTCAACATGTTTCAGCAGGGCCTTGTTCCCCGTACTTCCAGCCATCGATTAATGCCTA
>CAMKAA010000034.1 GCA_946410365.1 uncultured Lachnospiraceae bacterium
CTGCAGGCGATCCTGAACCTGCCCAAGGGGACCGAACACTTCCTCAGCGATCTGCACGGGGAGTACGAAGCTTTCAATCATATTTTAAACAACTGCTCGGGGGTAATCCGGGAGAAGGTGAGCTTTTTGTTCGGCGATACAATGACGCCGGCGGAGCAGGCGGAATTCTGCACACTGATCTACTATCCTCAGGACGAGCTGGAGCGCATGAAACAGGGCGGAGAGATTCCACGCTATCGCTATAAGCAGATGCTGCAGCGGCTGATCGAGCTCACTGCGTATTCTTCGTCAAAATATACCCGGTCCAAGGTGCGCCGGGCTATGCCTAAAGAATTTGCCTTTATCATTGACGAACTTCTGCACGCCCAGAAGGACGAGGACAATAACAGGGCGCTCTATCACTCCAAGATCCTGGACTCCATCATGGACACAAAGAGCGCGGATGATTTCATTGTGGCGCTCTGTACTTTGACAAAGAGGCTTACGGTGGACCGTCTGCATATTCTCGGGGACATTTTTGACCGGGGCGAGCACGCGGACCTGATCATGGACCTTCTGATGGGCTATGAAAACGAACTGGATATCCAGTGGGGCAACCATGACATTCTGTGGATGGGCGCCGCGGCAGGCAACCCGGCCAGCATTTTCGTCTGCATCAACAACAACGTCAAATACGGCAACTACGAGGTCCTGGAGAACGGATACGGCATCAGTATGCGCAACCTGGTGCTGTTCGCAGAGAAGACATATTCCAAAGAAGAGGGCATGGACCCTCTCAAAAAAGCGATCTCCGTTCTGATCTTCAAACTGGAAGGGCAGCTGATCAAACGGCATCCGGAATATCGGATGGAGAACAGGCTGCTCCTTGGGCAGGTCGACTGGGACAACTATACGATCACTCTGGACGGCGTCACACACCCGCTCAAGACGAGAGACTTTCCCACGGTGGATCCCGCGAACCCCTTCCGTCTCAGTCCGGAGGAGAAAGTGGTCGTCAAAGACCTCGTACATGCTTTTACGCACTCCGTGCGGCTGCGCCAGCATGTGGATTTTCTCTATTCCCACGGCTCTATGTACAAGTGCATCAATGAAAATCTCCTTTACCATGGCTGTATGCCTTTGGATGAGGACGGCAACTTCGCCAGAGTGGACTTCTGGGGCGAGCCGCTGCAGGGAAGGGCATATCTGGATAAAGTAGACCAGGAGGTGAGAAAAGCCTGGAGCGCGCCGGATGAGAGCAGCGTCGATTTCCTGTGGTATCTGTGGTGCGGCATCGACTCGCCGCTCTTTGGCAGGGTGATCAAGACTTTTGAGAGAACCTATCTTGAGGATAAGACAACATGGAAGGAGCCACGCAACCCTTACTATGTCTTTAACCGGGAGAAGCGCACTGCCAAAATGATCCTGCATGAGTTCGGCCTCTATTCCGAGCGAAGCCATATCATCAACGGACATACTCCAGTCAACGTCAAAAAGGGAGAGTCGCCGATCCGCGCGGACGGCAAGCTCTATGTCATTGACGGCGGCTTCTGCAAGGCTTACCAGAAAGCGACGGGTATCGCCGGATACACGCTGATCTTCAACTCCCACGGAATGAAGCTCAAGACACATCAGCCTTTTGAGAGTCTCAAAAAAGCGCTGGAGGAAAATGTGGATATCCACTCCGATACGGAGATCGTTGAGGTGGAGGACAGGCGCATCATGGTCGGAGACACCGACCAGGGGATCATCATCCGCGAAAGGATCAAGGATCTCAAGGAACTTCTCAAGGCCTACAGGAGCGGTCTGGTGAGAGAGAGATAAGACCGGCAGCGGCGAAACTGCAGGGAATATCATAATTATAAGACAGCCGGAGGTTTTATGGCTTCCGGCTGTTTTTTGTGTTATAATAATCTATTGTTGCAATTTTAATAAGTTTGATTTAGAAATCGAGGTTTACATATGAATCAGTCTCAAGCATCGGCACCTCAGGCAAACCCTTCAGCGCTTCTTCCTATACTTCTCTTTCTCGTGGTCTATCTCGGAAACGGGATCTTTTTCGAGTACATAAGGCCCGAAGAAGGGCAAATGGGGTTTTACGTGGTCTCTGTGGTGCTCGCTTTTTCAATCGCCCTGATCGCGGCTTTTCTGCAGAACAAGGAGCGCACTTTCGACGAGAAGATCCATATCTGTGCGAAGGGGATCGGCGATGACAATATTGTGACCATGCTGTTCATATTTCTGATGGCGGGCGCTTTCAGCGGGATTGCGTCGCAGGCGGGAGGAGCCTCCAGTACTGCCAACCTGCTGCTTAATATCATTCCCGGAAGATTCGCGGTGCCGGGCCTGTTTGTGATCGCATGCCTGATCTCCATGGCGATGGGCACCAGCGTGGGAACGATCTCGGTCCTCGCACCGATTGCCTGCGCGGTCTCACAAAACGGCGGTCTTTCCCTTCCTTTTTG
Organism: uncultured Lachnospiraceae bacterium; assembly: GCA_946410365.1. The sequence goes on from CAMKAA010000034.1 coordinate 2,445, forward strand.
TGTTGGTATTGTCGTCGGCGGCGCGATGTTCGGAGATAATCTCTCCTTTATTTCAGATACTACCATTGCCGCGACCAAGACGCAGGGCGTGGAAATGAAGGACAAATTTCGTACAAATATAAGAGTAGCGCTTCCCGCCGCGATCATCACACTGGTGATCCTGATCGTTTATGCGTTCATGAGCAGGGGAGTCTCCATCGGCACCTTTGAATTCAATATCTGGCAGGCGCTTCCCTATTTCATCGTACTGGCTATGTCAATCCTGGGGATCAATGTATTTCTGGTGCTGATGGCAGGTATCCTTCTCTTCGTGCTGGTCGGGATCTTCACGGGTTCTTTGACTTACGCAACGGCACTGGCATCGATGGGAAGCGGGATCAACGGGATGTTCGAGACTATGATCGTCACGATCCTGGTGGCATCCATCGCGGCGCTTATGAGGGAAAACGGGGGATTTGAGGCAATTCTCGCCTTTATCCGCAAGAAAGCGGACAGCAAGCGCGGCGGAATGTACGGCATTGCTTTTTTGACGGCATTTATGGACATTGCAACAGCCAATAATACAGTTGCAATCGTTATTTCGGCACCCATCGCCAGAGATATAACGAAAGAATACGGAGTGGATCCCAGACAGACAGCATCGCTTCTTGACACCTGCTCCTGCATCGCGCAAGGGATAATACCCTACGGAGCGCAGCTGCTGGTGGCAGCGAATATCGCGAAGCTGACCAGTGTCTCGCTGATCCCCTTCCTGATCTACCCGTTTGTACTTCTGGTATTTGTGGTGATCTCTATTCAGAAAGAGAGGTGAAGCGGTGTATGACAAATGATAAGGAACTTTTTGACAGCGAGCTGGAGAAACTGCTCAGTGACCCCAGGATCATCAGGCTCTGCAAGTTCCCGCAGCACCACGGCAGCAATACGCTGGACCACTGCGTAGCTGTAGCCAGGCGGGCTTTTGAGCTGGCTGAAAAGCTCGAATGGGACATTGACGAGAAAGAATTGGCGCGTGGAGCTATGCTGCACGACTATTATCAATACAGCATCAAGGAACAGGGCCTTACAGCATACAGGCATGGAACAAGTCACCCGCGGATCGCAATGGAGAAAGCGGACAAAGATTTTAATCTCACTGATAAGGAGAAGAACATTATCCGGGGACATATGTGGCCGCTGACATTTACCCATCCTCCCAAGTCCAAAGAGGCGATCCTGGTCAGTCTTGCGGACAAGGACGTGGCGGCCAGGGAGTTCGCGCGGCCTGAGATCAAAAGAGCGGGAAGGATCGCCAGAAAGATCAGAGACAGGCTGAGAGAAAAGAAATAATAATCATGTCACAGAGTCCGGAACTGCGCTGCGGTTCCGGACTTTTTTGATCTCAGCAGCACTAATCCTTTTGCACTTTAATGTGAAATAGTGGATAATAGATACATCTTACGTGAATGTTATGCAATGAGACCATTACTTGGCAAAATAGTGTAAGGAGGGGATGCATTTGAAAGGATTGAAAAAGAAAACAGCACTTATAATGGCGTTTCTTTTTGTTCTGGCAGCGCTGACGGCCTGCGGACAGAAAGGAAGGCTCCGGATCGGAACAGCGGGAGAGGGCGGCAACTATAATTCTCTGGGCAATGCGTTGTCCCAGACGCTTCAGAAAGATCCTTATAAGGTCAATGTCGAAGTAAAGACGACGGCCGGCTCGGCGGCAAATATCCGTCTGCTCTCCCAGGATTATCTGGAGCTGGCGATCGCCCAGTCCGATGTCATTGACGAGATGTACACTGGCACACTGGACACGCAGGCCATGAAGGGATACTCCGCGATCGCGGCGCTGTATCCGGAGCCTGTGCAGATCGTGGTGAGAGCGGATTCGGGAATTGCTTCCGTCAGCGACCTCGCCGGGAAGAAGGTGAGTGTGGGCGAAGCGGATTCCGGTACACAGAAGAACGCGGCACAGATCCTGCAGGCGTATGGACTTACATCCAACATGCTGACAGTTCAGAACATGACTTACGCGGAGGCGTCCAAGGCGCTGGGCGACGGGAGCATCGACGCGATGTTCTGCACAGCCGGCGCGCCTGCCCAGGTCATCACCGATCTTTCCGGGGCGACGCCTGTAAACCTCATTCCGATCGAGGGACAGCAAGGCGATCTTTTGACAGGAGCCTACGGATTCTATGCGAAAGCAGTGATACCTGCAGGAACTTACAAAGGACAGGACAGCGACGTGACGACGCTGGCTGTAATGTCGGTCCTTCTGGCATCGGACAAGACCCCCGCAGATAAGATCTATACGATCACAGGCGCCCTCTTTAAGGAGAAGGCGGCGCTCAACGCCGCAGTTCCGGTGGAATTTGACCTTGAGGAACAGAAAGCCGTGGAGTCAGTCACGATCCCTTTTCATCCCGGCGCAGCACAGTACTATCAGGAATGCGGTATTACTGTACAGACAACAGGAGAGTAAGGAGGGACGAACATGATCACAATCGAGATTAACAAATATCTTACCCTTGCAATAGCTGTCGGCGTTCTGATGCTGGGACAGTTTCTCCGCAAAAGGATCCGTTTCCTGGAGACTTTCTGCATTCCTGCTCCTGTAGTCGGCGGACTGGTGATCGCCATCATTTCCTGTATTCTCTATGTGACGGGCGTCGTCGAGTTTATTTATGACGACACTTTCCGTGAGATCTGCATGGTGTTTTTCTTTACTTCCGTGGGATTTCAGGCCAACCTGGCTGTCCTCAAGGAGGGCGGGAAAGACCTGATCATCTTCCTTGTACAGGTCATTCTCCTGATCATCCTGCAGAATGTCCTGGCTGTCGGTGTCTCGCGCGTTTTAGGTGTTGATCCGCTGATCGGCCTTTGTACCGGCTCCGTTCCCATGGTAGGCGGACACGGGACAGCGGGAGCTTTCGGCCCTGTCATCGAGGACTTCGGCATTCAGGGCGCCACAACGATCGCAACGGCTGCGGCTACTTTCGGACTTATCGCGGGAAGTTTGATCGGAGGCCCTCTGGGCAACTCCCTGATTAAAAAGTACGACCTTTTAAAGACCGCGAAGTCCGCGGATGATGTGGAGATCTTCGACGAGGACGAAGAGCAGCACGTCAGACACTTTGACAATTATGCGCCGGCAGTATTTGAACTGTGTGTCACAGTTGGCCTGGGCACGCTGGTCTCCGCGCTGCTGACCAAGACGGGAATGACCTTCCCCGTCTATATCGGCGCCATGATCGTCGCCGCTGTCATCCGCAATATCGGTGAGAGCACCGGAAAGATCAGGGTCTACATGGGCGAGATCAATGACCTGGGAGGCATCTGCCTCTCTCTCTTTCTCGGTATTGCCATGATCACCCTCAAGATCTGGCAGCTCGCGGCGCTGGCGCTCCCGCTGGTGGTCCTGCTTCTGGTCCAGCTCGCGTTTATGTATCTGTTCGCGAGATTTGTGATCTTCCGCTTTATGGGAAGGGATTACGACGCGGCCGTTATCACAGCAGGTACCTGCGGTTTCGGTATGGGCGCAACCCCCAACGCCATGGCCAATATGCAGGCGATCTGTGACAAATACGTGCCTTCCATCAAGGCGTATCTTCTGATCCCGATCGTGGGAAGCTTGTTTGCGGATTTTATTAACTCACTCGTTATCACGTTTTTCATCAACCTGGTATGACGCAAGGAGGTAATTTCAGGATGAACCTGAAGAAACTATTTCATATAGAGAAAGATGACAATGTAGCAGTGCCCGAGATCCATTCAGAGAATTTCGACGAACTTCAGGATAAGGCCGATCAGGAGGAAAATGCGGAACTTGAGAAAAAAGACATTGTTTATGACAATGTTGCGATTCCCGAGATCCATTTCCATCACAAAAAGAAGTCAAAATAGTGTATTATAATTACAGTCTTCCGGTTCAGATGTTTAAACATATCTGAGGCGGAAGGCTGTAAAACGTTTACTGACAGGAGAGGTGCTATGAAAACAATAACGAAGGGGAAAATGTGGTGTTTCGCAATAGGACAGTTCGGATGGTCGCTGCTGTCGGCGCTGATAACGAACTGGCTGGTCTACTTCTACCAGCCGGATGCGGATTCCATCGCGGCAGGACAGACACTGTTCATCCCGCAGGGACGTGTGATCTTCGGCATTGCGACAGTCATCGGCGGTATTGCGGCTCTGGGAAGAGTATTCGACGCCGTAACAGACCCTATGATCGCCAACCTTTCTGATCGATCTACAAATCCTAAGGGGCGAAGGATTCCTTTCATGCAGAAGATCGCGATTCCTTTCGCGCTGATCACGGTCCTCGTTTTCTGGGCGCCGGTGAACGCGATCTCCACCGTGAACTGCATTTGGCTACTGGTCACGCTGCTCCTGTTTTATCTGTTCATGACGACCTACTGCACGCCGTATAACGCGCTGATCTCTGAGCTGGGAACCACACAGGACACCCGCATTAGTATTTCGACCTATATCTCTGTGACATTCCTTCTGGGATCTGCCATCGGCTATGCCGCTCCCTTCATCTGGGGCGCTTTGGAACCTTCCATGGGCAGAGTCACGGCCATCAGGATCACATTCGCGATCCTGGCGATAATCGGCCTGATCGCTCTTTTGGTTCCCACCTTTACCATCAATGAGAAAGAGTATGTGCACACCGTTCCTTCGAATGACGACGCGTTCACTTCTCTGATCAAGACCTTCAAGAACCCCGACTTCCGCATTTTTGTCGGCAGCGACGTCCTCTATTTCCTGGGACTTACGATCTTTCAGACGGGACTTCCCTTCTTCATCACATCACTGATGAAGCTGCCGGAGACCTTCACAACGATTCTTTATGTCGCTATGACACTTCTGTCCTTTGCATGCTATATGCCGGTCAATGCGCTGGCACACCGCATGAACAAGAAGAAACTGGTCCTGATCGGTTTTGCAGGCCTGGCGATCGTGTATCTGATCACCGCAGTATCCGGCCTCATGGGCGGTTCCGGCCTGGTATTCGGCATCATAATTGTCTGTGCGGCAGCCTTCCCTATGGCGATCCTCGGAATCCTTCCCCAGGCGATCGTCGCGGATATCGCGGAGGCTGACGCGGTTGTAACGGGAGAGAACCGCGAGGGCATGTTCTTCGCGGCGAGAACATTCGCATTCAAATTCGGCCAAAGTATTGCGATGCTGGTGTTCACCGCTTTCGCCAGTATTGGAACCGAGACGGGGCTTGGCTACCGGATCGCGGCAGTCTCCGCAGCGGTGATCTGTCTCGCGGGAGCTCTGATCCTGTCCCGCTATAACGAAGAGAAGATTTTGGGTATCATCGTACCGGACAAGAAGTAAGACCGGAGGTAAAACATTATGCCTGCTCAGAAGTACACAGCTATTTATGAGGACCTGAAAAAAAGATTGAAGAGGGCCTCTATGCTCCGCAGTCGGTGCTCCCCTCGGAGAATATCCTGACAACGCGGTATGGCGTGTCCAGGAACACGATCCGCCGCGCGATCGCTCAGCTTGCGGATGAGAGCTATGTGCAGAGCATTCACGGCAAAGGCGTCGTTGTGATCTATCGGAAGGCGCAGGCCAATATGTTTTCCTTCGACGTGATCG
>CAMKAA010000035.1 GCA_946410365.1 uncultured Lachnospiraceae bacterium
TCAACAACCGTCAGGAGCCTAAGGATACGGAAAAGATGCGGGCGGCGGGAGCTGCCGCAGCCGGGAAGAGGGGACTTCTTCCTGCGGTGTATAAGTAAGAAACTGATAAATGTAGCCAATAAATTAAGGGGCTGTCGCAATAAGGGCTAAGGATCAATTTTGATAATCCTGCGCTTATGCGACACGCCCCTTTTTGCAGGAGTGTTTAAACCGATAGACACCACCGAGAAAGAGATTTGTTCTAGATTTAGTGGAGTATCCAATCCGCCAGGAAAGGCCTCTGCCATAGACTTGGTGGAACCACTAAGCCGTAGGATACCGCTAGGAAAGGCCTCTGCTATAGATTTGGTGGAGCCTTCACTCTTCCACGACTTGGAAAATGTAAAACTTTAAATAGTAGGACTCATCCGACGACCACAGGATCGGGTGGTCGGGCGCCTGGGTACGGAATTCCACCTGACGGAGCCGGCGATGCGCGTCTCTTGCGGCCTCACCGATCGTCTTTTTGAACAGCTCGGGATCCATGAAGTGGGAGCAGGAGCAGGTGACGAGATAACCGCCGTTCTTCACCAGTTTCATGCCGCGGAGATTGATCTCGCGGTATCCACGCGCTGCTGCTTTGATGGAATTGCGGGACTTGGTGAAGGCCGGAGGATCCAGAATGACCACATCGTACTCCTCACCCTTTTCGATCAGCTCGGGCAGCAGTGCAAATACGTCGCGGCACAGGAATGAGACCCGGTCCTCGACACCGTTGAGGCGCGCGTTTTCCTGCGCCTGTTCCACGGCGAGATCGGAGGCATCAACAGCGACGACGGACGCGGCGCCTGCAATAGCAGCATTCAAGGCGAAAGAGCCGGTGTGTGTGAAGCAGTCCAGTACCTTCGCACCGCCGCAGAGGCGGTGGATCGCGCGCCGGTTGTCCTTCTGGTCCAGGAAGAAACCGGTCTTCTGACCGTTTTCAACATCCACGATGTAGCGGACACCGTTTTCGGTGATCTCTATTTTGGTATCGAAGGGAGCTGTAAGGAACCCTTTCTCCCTGGGCATTCCCTCCAGCTCGCGGACCTTGGCATCGCTGCGCTCGTAGATGCCGCGCACAGCAATGCCGTCTTCGGCGAGAACGCGCACCAGAGCTGCCAGCAGATATCCCTTGAGGCGGTCAATGCCGAGAGCCAGAGACTCAACGACGAGAATATCTTCATATTTGTCTACAGTAAGACCCGGAAGAAAATCCGCTTCACCGAACAGAAGACGGCAGCTGGAAGTGTCGATGACTTTTTTGCGGTATTCCCAGGCGCTGCGCACCCTCTGTGTCAGAAATGCCGGAGTTACCGGATTGTCGCGGCGGCGGGAGAGAAGGCGGACCGTGATCTTTGACTTGCGGTTGACGAAACCGTAGCCCATGAAATACCCGTCGAAATCCTCGACGGAAATGATATCTCCGTCCTCAAAATCCCCGCGGAACTGAGCGATCTCGTTGTCATAGACCCACAGACCGCCCGCCTTGATGGTTCGGCCTTCTCTTTTTTTCAGGACGGCCGCCGCGCCGACGGACAGGTCCTTCCGGCTGTTTATATCGTAATTATTTGCGTCAAAAGATAGCATAATACCCTTTCCTTCGTGAATGTCTTATAGTCAGCGGGAATCATTATCGGACTATTTGACGAGGGAGTCAAGTTTCTCCTGAAGGACAGCCGCTTTCTCTTCGATGTCAGAGCTGCCGGACTTCTGTCCCATAGCCTTATAGACGGAGATCAGGCTTTCGGCGCTCCTGACAGAAGGATGATCTGCCGATGCTCCGGCGGGAATGAATTTCAGGGTGTCCTCTGTCATGGAGAAGACAAGGGAGAGGAGCTGTCCGGAGACATCCCTTCCGCTGTCCATTCCGACAGAGAGGATCTGGGGAACAAAACCCAGCGTGGAGGCGGTGTACCAGTTGCCGTTGAACTTGTTGGGGTCGCTCTTGTTGTCGGTGACAGGTGTGTTCAGCTTATTGGTAAGGTAGGCGACAACCAGATCCCTGGACGGATCGATCATGATCAGTGTACCGGTCCATCCCTGGTGCCCGATCGTGTCGGAAGAAGCCTGCGTGCCGAAGTACCAGTCTCTCTGATGTTCTCCCTGTCTCCACCAGCCGAGACCCCAGTTCGCGGCGTTCTCTTTTTTGGCACCTGTGAAAGCGTCCATGACCGCCCGGGAGAAGAACCGGTTGTCACCATATCCGCCGGTCAGCATGACGGACGCGAGTTTGGCCAGATCGGTAGCGTTCGCGAACAGACCCGCGTGACCGGACACGCCGCCCATGCTGTAATAGGCCTTCTCATCGTGCACGGTTCCCTGCAGAGTTTCCGTGCGGATTCCGGGGAAATCAACCACGCCGTCTCTCGTGTTTCCGTTAAGCTCAGTGGCCGCGCAGTCATCCGGAGTGAATCCGTGGTCCAGCGGCGCATAAGTGACATGTGTCAGCCCCATCGGCTCCAGGAAGGCTGACTTGATGTAAGTATCAAGGTCAGTGCCGGTGACCTGCTCGATCACAAAGCCAAGGACCATATAGTCGACATCGGAATAGACTGTTTTCGTACCGGGCTCATACATCAGGGGAGTCATGCAGATTCCCTCGACAGTTGCCTTTTTCGTCTCTTCGTCGCCGCCGTTTCCGACATACAGTTTATTGGTGCCTGTAGGATCGAATTCCTGCTTCTCTGTGTTGAGATGAGGGTTAAAATAGCGAGGGTCCGCCGGGAAACCGCCCTGATGGCGGAGAAGATCGCGGAGAGTCAGGGACTTCTTCCATTCCTTCTGCACTTCCATATCGGGATTTACACCATCTGTATAGATGATCTCGATCGTATCCTCATAGAACTGCGGGCCGAGATAGTCGCATACGCGGGAGTCGAGGTCCAGCTTTCCATCTGTGACCAGTTTCTGCAGAGCATAGTTGACGCCGAACATCTTGGTGACGGAGGCGAGATCGTAAAGGGTATCCTTAGTCACGGGCTTACGATCTTCTTCGGGGATGGGAGTGCCGTCCTGGTTGTAGGAATTAAGGCTTCCCCATGCGTTTTCGTACACCAGGCGGCCATGCCGGATAATTGACAGCTGAGCGCTGGTAAAGCCATGCTCTATATCTGATTCGATCAGGTCGGATATAAGGCTGATGGACTGCTCCGAGATCCCTGCTTCCTCAAGAGTGCCCTCCAGTACCGTCGGGTACGGGATATAGACGCCGACTTTCTGCGCGTCTTCGGCGGGAAGGATATCAGTGACCTGGATCGTGTTGATGCCGTCAATGGCTGCGCCGGAAAAGTCGATCTCATAGACAGCTCCGGCTTCCATTTCCGAAGTGTCCACAGGATGGTCATTTATATAAACGCTGAACGAGGCAACTCCGTCCGAAGGAGCGATGTACAGATTTCCCTGTCCGTGTCTTCCTTCAAAACTTACCATGCTGTTCATGGCAAGACTGTTGTCCGGCTTGCCTTTCCAGTCAGGGAAAGAAACTTCGTACTGCCAGCTGTGCTGCGGAACCGCATCGGCCCTGGTGACGGGGAGAGATTCCTTGCTCTCGCCGGCAGAAGCTTCGGGAACACTGCTTCCGGCAGCACATCCGGTTAGCATTGTAAGAGTAACAGCCGCGCCAAGGAGGGAACAAAGGAGAGAGGTCTTGAGTTTACGCATCGAAGCGAGCTCCTTTCAAAGTGAATCTGTGATCAATTACATATAGTAATTATAGCGGTCAATTGCGGAAATTAGAACCACTTGTGCCGGCGCAGGGGGAACAGTTGAGGGAAAACGGAAAAAGGCAGCATTCTTGACTGTAAATGACAAAAAGACTATTCTATAAAAATAGATCAAAACATGATGGTCATCGAATATCTGACGCGAAACAGTCCATACAGGCGATCGCTTCGAGGAGGACTTATGAATAAGGATAAAGTTGCTGTTTTAACGGATTCGGGCTGTGACGTCCCGCTGAATTTCAGAGAAAAGTATAACATTTTCATGCTGCCTCTTCGCGTCATGTACCCGGAGAAAGATTATGAGGACGGCGTAAACATCGATCCCATGATGGTTTACCGCCGCTTCCCTGACGAGTACCCCAGCACTTCGACGCCGTCACTGGCAGAGGTGCAGGATATATTTGACGAGATCAAAGACGCTGGCTATGAGAAGATCATCGCGGTGACGATCTCCAGCGGTCTGAGCGGAACATTCAATACGATCCGCCTCGCCGCGGAGCAGCAGGACGAACTGGAAATCTTCGTTTTCGACACCAGGAATATCTCCGTGGCATCGGGAATCTGGGCGATCTGGGCTGCAGCGAAGCTGGAAAACGGCTGGTCCTTCGAGGAAGTGAAGACCGGACTTCAGAACAAGATCTATGACTCCAAAGTCATGTTCTATATGGACACCCTCAAGTACCTCAAAAAGGGCGGCCGCATCGGAAAGGTGACTTCCGTAGTGGGCGAGGTGCTCAGCTTAAAGCCGATCATATCCTGTAATGAAGACGGAATCTACTACACGGTGGGACTGATCCGCGGAGCCAAGCAGGGCAAGAAGAAGCTGCTTAACGAGATGCTGCAGTTCTGCAAAGGCCATCACTGCTGGATCATCGTGGGCCACGGCGACGCTAATGAGGAAGCAGGAAGGATGCTGGAGCTGGTGGAGACGCAGTTGACAAGCAAAGAAATCCTTTTTGTCAAGCAGATCAACGCCACACTGGCGATCAATACAGGCCCCGGACTGGTAGGCTTGTGCGCTCTGCTTGACCCGTAATATGAAAAAAATTCAACAGTAATAGTAAGAAAATTTCATATTTACACTGGAAAAATCAGAAACAGAGTAATATAATTGTTCGGGAAATGCACCACATTAAAGTGATGAATTATAGAAAAATCATACGAGTGATCAGGAGGAAACAGTAATGGTTGCGAAGAAAGACATTGATTGGGGGAATCTCGGATTCAGCTATCATGTGACAGACAAGAGATACGTGTCCATGTATCAGGACGGCAAATGGGATGACGGCGCTTTGATCTCCGACGACAAGATCGTCATGAGCGAAGATGCCGGCGTTCTTCAGTATTCCCAGTCAGTCTTTGAGGGACTTAAGGCTTATGAGACGGAAGACGGCCACATCGTATGCTTCCGCCCCGACCTCAACGCACAGAGAATGTATGATTCCGCTCTGCGTCTGGAGATGCCTCCTTTCCCTGTTGACAGATTTATTGAAGCCGTCAAGGCAACAGTAAAGGCTAACGAAGCGTGGGTACCGCCGTATGGCACAGGCGCAACTCTCTATATCCGTCCTTACATGTTCGGAATCAGCCCCGTTATCGGCGTTAAGCCCGCTGACGACTATATGTTCCGTATCTTTACAACTCCCGTAGGCCCTTACTTCAAGGGCGGCGCCAAGCCCATCGTAGTCCGCGTCAGCGACTTCGACCGCGCGGCCCCGAGAGGAACCGGCCACATCAAGGCAGGCCTTAACTACGCGATGAGCCTCCATGCGATCGTAGACGCGCACAAGGAAGGCTTTGCGGAGAACATTTATCTGGATCCCGCGACAAGGACCAAACTGGAAGAGACCGGCGGTGCCAATATCCTTCTGGTAGATCAGGACAATACTCTGGTCATCCCCGCGTCCGACAGCATTCTTCCTTCCATCACCCGCCGTTCCATCCACTATGTGGCTGAGAACTATCTGGGCATGAAGGTCGTGGAGAGAGAGGTTCTCCTCTCTGAGGTCGAGAAGGGTGAGTTCAAGGAGTGCGGACTCTGCGGCACAGCAGCAGTCATTTCTCCGATCGGCAAGATCAACGACCACGGCAAGGAGATCGAGTTCTCCAACGGTATGGAGAAGATGGGCCCCGTCATGCAGAAGCTGTATGATACCCTGACCGGAATTCAGATGGGAAGGATCGAAGCTCCGGAAGGATGGATCGTAAGGATCGACTGACGAAAAAGCTGTCAATAAGAGAACAACGCGAATCTGAATGTGTTTGCGAGTGCCTCCCGCAAAGTCCTGAGCGGCTTTGGGGAGGCATTTATGCAGAACAGGAAGGGCCGCGGGGAAGAGCGGAAGCGGAGCCTGCAGTGGTGGAGAGTCTGTAAATATGTTAAAATAGAGCGGATATAAACAGATTCGCTCAAGGAGGTTTTTAATATGAAGGCACTTATACTGGCAGCAGGGTTTGGAAAGAGGCTTCGCCCTATCACAAACACGATCCCCAAATCCATGGTGGAAGTAAACGGGACACCGCTTCTGTGCAACGCGCTCAACAATGTCACAGCTTGCGGCATCACGGAGATCGGCATCGTCGTCGGCCACATGGCTGATTATATCAGGGAAAAGATCGGGAACGAGTGGAACGGCGTGCCTGTTCGATATTTTGAAAACGCGAGATACCTCGAGACCAACAACGTGGTCTCCCTGTACAAAGCGGCAGACTTCTGCGACGACGATATGATCATGCTTGAATGTGATATCTACTATCACAAGGAGATGATAGAGAGGCTGCTTGAAGGCAAGGGAGAGTGCTCCATTCTGGTGAGCCCTTTCAATCCCGCGACGATGGACGGATCCGTGATCCGTGTCGACGGCGACAAGGCACTGGAACTGATCCTGGGCAAGTGGCAGGATGCGGATTTCGATTACGCTCCGACCCGCAAGACGGTCAATATGTACAAGTTCGAGAAGGACTTCGTGAAGAACAAGTACATGCCCCTGATCCGCTGGTACGTGGAATCCATGGGTGAGAACAGCTATTACGAGAAAGTTCTCGGAAGCCTGATGTATTATCGCGAGTGCGATTTCAGGATCGTGGAAGTGCCCGAGGAGATGTGGTGCGAAGTGGACGACGCCGATGACCTTGCCAGAGCGAGAGCCAGATTCGGCGAATAAGCGCATTTATTGAGAACCGCAAGGCGGTTTCTGAATGAAATAAAATGAGAGGTACCAAAGATGAGTGAGAAGAAAATGATGCTCGGCAATGCGGCGATTGCCAGAGGTGTGTGGGAAGCCGGCTGCAAGGTCTCTTCCGCCTATCCCGGAACGCCCAGCACGGAGATCAGCGAGGAACTGGTGAAGTATCCCGAAGTTTACGCGGAGTGGGCTCCCAACGAGAAAGTGGCGGCAGAAGTGGCGATCGGCGCTTCCATCAGCGGAGTGAGATCGTTCTGCACCATGAAGATGGTGGGACTGAATGTGGCGGCAGATCCGCTTTATTCCTTCTCCTATATCGGATGCAACGGCGGAATGGTAGCCGTTGTGGCCGACGATCCCGGCCTGTACAGCTCCCAGAATGAGCAGGACACCAGAATGGTCTGCCGCGCGGCGGCGATCCCCTGTATGGAACCTGCGGATTCCCAGGAAGCCAAGGATTATATCAAATACGCTTATGAGATCAGCGAGAAGTTCGATACACCGGTCATCGTAAGGACCACGACCCGCCTGGCTCACTCCCAGTGCGAGGTGGAACTCTGCGACCGCGAGCAGATCGAGGACAAGCCCTACGAGAGAAATATCCAGAAGAACGTCATGATGCCCGGAATGGCAAAAAAGCGTCATCTGGTCGTTGAACAGCGCATGAAGGATCTCGCGGAATTCGCGAATACCGCTCCTTTCAACACCGTAGAGATGGGCGATATGACTCTGAACGGCAGGAAGATCGGCTTCATAACAGAGGGCATTGCTTACCAGTATGTCAAGGAAGTCTGCCCCAATGCATCGATCCTTAAGCTTGGCATGTGCCACCCGCTTCCGAAAAAACTCATCGAGGATTTCGCGTCCAAGGTGGACGAGCTCTATATTTTTGAAGAGCTGGAGCCTGTGGTGGAAGAGCAGGTCAGATCCTGGGGAATCCCCTGCATCGGCAAGGAGCGCTTCACGATCCAGGGCGAGTACAGCGCCAATATGATCAGAGAAAAGGTTCTCGGCATGGACCTCGGCATCAAAGCGCAGCCGCAGATCCCGCCCAGACCTCCGATCCTCTGTCCCGGATGCCCGCACCGCGC
>CAMKAA010000036.1 GCA_946410365.1 uncultured Lachnospiraceae bacterium
TCCTTCGAGCCGCTTCCCATCCCCGTGGTCTGATCGAGCCGGTACAGAGCCGTGACGTCGTCAAACAGCGCGTCCAGATAGGCGTCGTCGACCGTTTTCTTTCTGCGGACGGATTTTGCAACATCCTCGATCAGTTGTCCCGCGGCGTCACGAAGTGATGTGGAGCCGTTGAACACAGGCGTGACAAAGGTGTACTGCACGTTGTCGATCAGAAGCTTTGACGCCTTGATCTTGACGTCATAGTGCAGGTCGTTGTCTTCCCCCATCCTTGACAGATAATCCTGATACGCCTCTGCCTCCATTGCCTTTGTTGTGACCGGCACGTATCCTTCCGTCTGTGCGTATGCGATCTGCACGTCGTTACTGATAAGGTACTGGGTAAAGAGCCAGGAGGCCAGGACGACCTGGGGATCTTCTTTGTTGAATATACAAACGGAAGGTCCCTGTGAGATCATCTTGGGGTTCCCCGGATCATACTGGGGGAACATTCTGACTTCCGTCTCAAACTCGACGAACTTATCCTTGCTGATATCCGAGAGGGGCGCATGACTCCCCATCCAGGTTGCACCGGCAGTGGAGTCGATCGCGAATATACACTGACCGGCATCCAGGAAGTTAGCCGGATAGCTCGATATTTTGAACGTGGAGAAAGCACCCGTCTTCGCGTGCTCCGCTACTGTATTTAAGATCTCTCTTGTCGTATCGTTGAATAGCAGGACTTCTCCTTCGTCCGTGGAATAGCCTGCGTCTCTCTCCTTAAGCATCTGGATCATCATATTGTCAGTGGACTTGTCGATGAAAGGGATCATGACTTTCTGTCCGTTGACTGCGAAATTGCCGTCCGCGTCTTTGGCCATGGCTGCCTCGGACACTTCCCAGACAAAGTCCCAGGTCAGGACGTCGGGAAGTTCATAGCCCAGCTTCTCCACAAATGTCTTGTTGACATAGCAGGCCTCGGTGGAGCGCATGTAAGGCAGCGCATAAGTCGTTCCTCCGATCGAGCATTCCGAGAGAAACTGCGGCACGACTTCATCCTTAGAAGGACCATCGAATTTAAGTTCGCTTCCCGCAAGTCCGTACTTGGCGTCTCCGATCAGTGAGTCGAGAGGTACTACGACATTGTCACCTGTCATGTACGTCGCAATGTGATCCGGATAAGTGATGCAGACATTGGGCGTCGTATTGGTGGAGATGTTCGTGATGACGTCGTTGTATATTTTGCCGTAGTCAGTATACAGGCGCATGTTGACATTAATATTAGGGTAAAGCGCCTCGAAATCCGAGATGGCCTTCTCATAGATCCTGGTCTGCGTCTTGTTGGTGTCGTTCTTGGCCCAGAAGGTCAGTTCGATCTTCCGGCTCTCGTCGAGCTGCTCCGGCACTGCGAACTCAGCTCTCCCCTTGGAACCGTGGCAGCCGGTCAGAAGGGTTCCGGCAAGGATGCAGACAGCAGCGAATACTGCGGTTTTTCTGAATAATCTCATCCTTTGGTACCTCCTCTCGAGACGCCTGCCATGATCTTCTTGTGGAAGATCAGAAACAGCACGATAAGCGGCACGGAGATGACCACTACAGCAGCCATCATAGCCGGGATGTTCTCGCGGCCGAAGCCGTTCTCACGGATCTCCTGGATACCGTTTGAGACCAGGAAGTAGGCCTGGTCATCCGTGATCAGACGGGGCCATACGTAGGAGTTCCAGCACTCGATGACCTTCAGGATCGCGATGGTCACCATAGTGGGCTGGCAGATCGGGATCATGACTTTCCACAGATATTTGAAGTCTGATGTCCCGTCCACCTTGGCCGCCTTGTAGAGTTCTTCCGGAATCTGCTCGAAGTTTTCCTTGAGCAGGTAAATATAGAACACCGAAGTGACCGACGGCAGGATCAGGCCGATGTAACTGTTGCGCATGCCCGCATTGGTGATCGTGACGAAGTTGGTGATGATGACCAGCTCGTTAGGGATCATCATAAGGGACAGGAACAGCGTGAACAGAATATCCTTGCCTGGGAATTTGAGCCTTGCGAAGGCAAAAGCCGCCAGCACGGTGACCACCATCATAAGCAATGTAGTAACCACAGTGAAGATCAGCGTATTCAGGAAGTATCTCGTAAGCGGCACCGCTGTAAACGCGTCAAAATAGTTCTGCATGGTCGGAGACAGCGTGTAAAGCTGAGGCACATACTCCGAGTTGTAGGCGCTGTAGCTCTTCACCGAAGTCAGGATCATCCAGTAGAAGGGGAACAGCACGATCACGGCCCAGAACGTAAGAAGCACGTAGGTGATGACCTTGCGGATCCTTTCGTTTCTCTGTGACTTTTTCTCTATCGCGGAGAAATCTGTATTTGTATTCATTCTGATCCCTCCTTACGCGTAGTGAGTGTTCTTATTGCTGATGAGCAGGTTGATGCAGGTGATGGTCAGCACGATCGCGAACAGGATCAGAGCTGCCGCCGCCGCGAAGGACGGGTATCCGCCGCTGTCGCCGTAGAGCATGTCATAGACATAACCTACGATCGTGTTCATGCCCGCCGCATTCAGGTTAGTTCCGAAAATAGCGACCACGTCGCTGTAAGCTTTGAACGCGCCGATAAAACCTGTGATCACGAGGTAAAAGATCATGGGCGATATCATGGGAAGCGTGATCCTGGTAAAAATCCTCAGCTTTGAGGTGCCGTCCACTCTCGCCGCCTTGTAATAGTCGGGATTAACGCTTGCCAGCGCGCTGGTGAGGATCAATATTTTGAACGGAAGGACCACCCACACAGTGTAGAAGCACATGACGAACATCTTGGCCCAGTAAGGACCGTCGATGAAGTCAACCGCAGTGCCTCCGGCCGCAGTGATCAGAAGGTTCACGAAGCCGTCCGAATAAGGGGTCTTCTTGAACAGGATCATGAATACCAGACCGACTGCCAGCGTGTTGGTGACATAAGGCAGAAAGAATACTGTCTGGTAGAAGTCCCGCAGTTTCGTGATCGAATTGATCCCCACTGAGATCAGGAGCGCTATTCCTGTAGAGAGCGGAACAGTGATGATGACCAGTATGAAAGTGTTCTTGAGCGCCTGCAGGAAATAGGTGTCCCGCAGCACGTAGGCGAAGTTGTAATCGCCTATGCCGAAATAGGTCTGGGACGCGAAGTTGTATCCCTCTTCCACGGAGTAGATGATGACGTCAAACAGAGGATAGATCATGAAGACGCCGAGGAAGATCATCGCCGGGAGCAGATACAGCCAGGCTTTGGAATTATTCTTATCCATGGCAGCCTCCTTACTCAGCGAAGAGGAGTGAAACAGCAGCGCACGCGGGCACCGGTCTCATGATCAAACAGATAGATCCTGCTCGGTTTTATCCGGAAGTTCACGGTCTCCCCGCTCACCTCAGAGAGTTCCTCCGTGCTGACGATCGTGCGGATCTGGCCATTGGCGGCGTTCGCATTCGTGGCTACGATGCTTGTATCTCTGCCCATGACTTCTACGGCGACAAGGCCGCAGCGCAGTTCTCCGTCCTTCTCGGGATCAAATCCTTCCGGCCGGATGCCGATCGTGACAGGCCCGTCCTTCAAAGCCGCTCCGGGAGCGGCGTCAGGCGCGCCTTCTTTCCAGCTGCTGTCAGGCTCTGCCTTGATGATCGCGTCTCCTCCTATATAGACAATTCCGTTCTTCACTTCGCCCTCAAAGACATTGATCGGAGGCGTTCCGAGGAATTTGGCCACAAAGAGATTGATTGGATCTTCGTAAACGAGCTGGGGCTTCGCGATCTGCTGTACGACGCCCGCCTCCATGACTACGATCAGGTCGGAGATACTCATCGCCTCCTCCTGGTCATGGGTGACGAATACGGTAGTAACACCGGTCTCCCTCTGGATCCTTCTGATCTCCTCTCTCGTCTGCAGCCTCAGACGGGCATCAAGGTTGGAAAGGGGCTCGTCAAGCAGAAGAACTCTCGGCACCTTAACCAGTGCTCTCGCGATGGCGACACGCTGCTGCTGTCCGCCGGAGAGCTCACTGGGCTTTCTCTCAAGGAGCTGGTCGATCTGCACCATTCTGGCCGCTTCCTCGGCCCTTGCGCGCATGGCCTCCTTCGTCATCTTATCCTTCCCCTTGAGATTTTCCATGGGGAACATGATATTCTGAAGAACTGTGAGATGCGGATAGAGGGCGTAACTCTGGAACACCATGCCCACGCCCCTGTTCTCCGGAGGCAGATCCGTGACATCGTCGTCTCCGAAAAAGATCCTGCCTGATGTAGGCTTCTCCAGTCCGCAGATCATGTTGAGCGTCGTGCTCTTTCCGCAGCCGGAGGGGCCCAGAAGACCGATCAGCTGGCCGTCGGGAATCTCAAAATTGAAATTGTTGACGGCGATCACATCTTCTTTGATCTTCTTGTTGCGGTTGGGATACCGCTTGGTCAGGTTTTGCAAAACGATTTTCATTTCCCTTGTTCCCCCTTACGATTCTTTCATCTCAGTCAATAGTTCCTTGCGCACAAAATAGTGTCTGCCCAGCCACTCGGAAATGCCGTCAAGTCCGGGATATACTACTCGTTCCGTAATGTTCTGATGATCCAGGAAATCCCTGATCTGCCAGCGCAGCTCCTTGGCGATGACATACCGGGCTGTGTTCTGTGTATTCTCATTGAGAAACCCCACAATATCGGTCATCTCGATGGGAACAACACTAAAGAATGAGTATTGACTGATGATCCGCCTGTCGATCGACGGCGGCTCTATCACGACCATCCTCTCATCCTTCATATCCAGATCGTACTCTTCAGGCGACCCGCAGGCTTCGCTGAACATATCTACTGAAAACACGGTCGAATGGTATTTATTCATGATCTTCCGGTATTTGTCCGGAAGCAGCTCATGCAATTCATGCACGTCAATTCTCCACACGACTGAGTCGTGTTCCGTCATCCGGTCCAGATCCTGCTCCGCTGTGGAAAAGTGCAGCGCCATCAGCGGTGAAAATGACCAGTCCAGAAGTCTTGTGGGAAGCCCGTGATGCTGCCCGAGGATCATCTGCTGCCAGACGTTTCCCTCTATTATCGGCTTCTCCATGACCGCGTATTTGGTAAAATTCTGAAGCATCGGCATCTCAAGCTGCCTGCTCAGAGATTTACAGTTTCTCATAAGACTGGTGGAGAGCGTAAAACCCGAATCACACTCCCCCCTGTAAATACACAGATCTCTGTAGCGTTTCAGTTCAGGCCTGTAGGTCTTCTCCCCGATCAGCTCCATCAGCTGATCCATCGTCTCAATTCGTATATTCCTGATCATTTTTCCTACTCACTTTTTGGGAAATAATTCCGACAGAAGATCACCAAGTTTCTTAGGGTCGATCACGCCGCCATGTTTGTCCGCGTAGTTCTTCACCGCCTTCATAATGCCCGGCATGTAATTACTGAACAGGGAGAACGCCTCTGCCTCCCAATCCACCGCTTTGTATTCGACATCTCCCTTATAGACCCGCTCAAACATAGTGATACTGATCTCTCCTGCGGCAAATGTGACGATCCCGGCAGTGACCGCATTGAGGACCGATCCCGCCGCGTTGAGTCCGGGGATCAGCTTCAACTGGTTCAGGAGCGTCCTGCCCGCAATGGTCGTCATCCCCACTTTCAGCACACTGTTTACGATCGAATTGACCTGAGAGTTCTCCCTGATCCCATAAGTCTTCGCGATCGCCCCCATCATGGCTGTCTGCAGAGGCACGAGTACAGCTGCGTCCGGCGTCGGGATCGGGATGGCTCCCACCGCAGAGGCTGCCGTCGTCGCGCCGGCCACAATAGACTGGGCCATACTGCGCTTGATGCGCACATCGATGTCCTTGACCGCGCTGTTCGCTATCTGTATTCCTCTGGGTGCCAGCTCATTGGTCTTCTCTACCAGTTTATCCAGATTCCTGGGCGCGACGCTGAAGGTCTCGTTGATCGGATAGAGCTTCGCCACAACAGGAATGATCCCCTCTATGACCAGAGGGTTCTTTGTATGCTTACTGTTATATTTGTGGATAGCATCCTTAGCCATCCGCACATTCTCTTCCTCTTCGATCTCGGAATACGATTTGGTAAAGACCAGGATGATCGGAACTCCCTTCCAGTCATCCGAGACCGATTTGATATAGCTCAGGACTGACTGGTCGATCCTCTTGACTGTTCCGTCAATGCAGAACCAGATCATATGGATCAGTTTCTCCACGTTCTTCTGCCTGACGCCCTCTTTTCCGAACTTCGCGATATCATTTCTGGTCTTGTGCTGATGGAAAAAATCGAACTCATAACCCGCGGTGTCGATCATCCTGAAAGGGAGTGTATCGTTCTGATAAACGGCGATCTCGTTCGTTACAGGGTCCCCGATCCCGGTCTCTGCCTTTTCTTCCCCGAGCATTGCGTTGATCAGTGTGCTCTTTCCGCATCCGGAAGTGCCAAGGAGCATTACATTGATCCTGCCGTCATTCATGTCAATGATCTCTTCGTACCCTGACTTATCTCTGTTTTGCCCGAGACTTATCTCTTTCTTATCTCCAAAAGGAAACATATTACTCTCCTCACACCAGTTCCTTCAGCAAAATATCGGCGATCTTCGTGCTGTGCACAATATAGCTTCCGTGTTTCTCCCCTTTCAGGATCATAAGTCTCGCATTCGGGATCGACTCCGCGATCAACCTTGTCTCCGACTCTCTGATCAGGTCGCTGCTGCCTGCGGTCACCAATGTCTTCACCCTGATCCGCGACAGCTCCGCCGGCGCGATATCCGGCTCATTCTTCATCAGTTCGATCAGAGGATCATATTTCACTAGTGAACTTACTTTCAAAAAAAGCCTGAAGGGCAGCGTCGTTCCTTTCGTGGTAATGTTCGCCCCGCTCACTACAAGGTTTGTGATCCTGCTGCATTCCATAGCCGCCAGAAGCGCCACGATCCCTCCGTCCGAGAATCCGTAGAACGCCGCATCGGTCAGATCCAGTTCCGTCATAAAGGCGATCATATCCTCAGCCATGTCCTTGTAATGCAGTTCCTTGCAAGGACTGCTCTGTCCGTGTCCCCGGGAATCGATGCAATAGCAGGTAAAATGCTCCTTAAGAACCCGGACTGCCTCATCAAAGATCGTGTGATCCTCTCCGTTTCCATGTACCATGATCAGCGGTCTTCCCTGACCTGTTTTCGTATAATAAAGCTGAATGCCGTTTACGCCTATAATCATTGTAATATCCTCTGTGCTGCCGCCGCTACAAATCAATTATAGCGCATTAATGCGGTGAATCAGCCTCTATTTTGCAAAAAGAATCCGCAAAGAATCTCTCCGCACAAAAAAGGAGCATATCAGTGGAGATCTGATCCCCTGATACGCTCCCTTCGTTATTTACTTATTGAATTTCCCGCGCAGGTTCGATCCCTGCGGCAGTGATCTGTCGGATCAGATCTCAAACATATCCGCGTACGCCTTAAGAGCGCCGTCGGTATCGTGAGCCAGAACGCGCTTAGCAAGGAGTTTGCCGAGCTGTACGCCTTCCTGGTCGAAGCTGTTGACGTTCCATACGAAGCCCTGGAACATAACCTTGTTCTCGAAGTGAGCAAGGAGTGCGCCGAGAGACTTGGGATTAAGATCCTTGCCTGCGATGATGCTGGAAGGACGGCCGCCTGCGAACGCCTTGTTGGGGTTCTCATCAGCCTTGCCGCAAGCAAACGCCATGATCTGTGCCGCAACGTTCGCGCAGAGCTTCTTCTGGCTGGTGCTGCCCTGAATGACAACGTCCATGCCGATCTGGCTGTCGTTAAATCCTACGAACTGCATGGGAACAATGTTGGTTCCCTGATGGAGCAGCTGATAGAAGGAGTGCTGGCCGTTTGTGCCGGGCTCACCGAAAATAACAGGGCCGGTAACGTAGTTGACGGGCTCGCCGAAGCGGTTGACGGACTTGCCGTTGGATTCCATATCCAGCTGCTGCAGGTGTGCAGGGAAGCGGGACAGAGCCTGGGAATAAGGAAG
>CAMKAA010000037.1 GCA_946410365.1 uncultured Lachnospiraceae bacterium
CCTTTCGGATACCTTAAAGTCCCGGATCGCCGCTGTCACATCCGGGAAGGAAGAAGCCTTTGAAACCCCTCCCCGCTTCTGCTGTAATGGTAGACAGCGTCTGTAAGTACATCGCCCGGTTCGACCTGCGTTCTGTTCACTTCTTTTACGATCTGAAGAAGCACTTCGGGATCCTGCCCGCTGTCAGTTACAAGGATCAGCTCATTTACCGAACTGGGCAGGATGAACAGATCCTTTCCCAGCGCTTCCCCGATACAATCGAGAAAGCCCGGGTAAAACGCGACCGCGGCGCCTCCCGCGTAATAACTGTTGCTGATCACAAACAGTTCATTGTCATCCTCTTCCTGAGTGCACAGGATTTCATTGAGCTGCCTGAATGTGGGAGGCATGATCCTGGGTGCGTTAAGGATCGCCTCCTCCATCACTTCAGCAGCAGTCACTCCCCAGTATTTTAAAAAGCCTTCTCTTACCTTGATACATCCGGTGCCGTGATGATCATTTGTAAAAATGATCGGGATCAGCGCCAGGTCCTCGATCTTTTTGTAGATCATATCCTCCAGGTACTCCCTGTTTTTCTCTTCTCCTATGACCACCAGACCAAGGTTTTTTCTCACACATTCATAATCATCGATATCAATATTCCCCGGAATTGAGTCCAGGTTATTCTCCCTGGCATAATTAATAAGGCTTTCCGCGATGTCTTCCGGCGCGGTGCCGTTCAGGTAGGCCTCATACAGATCTTCAAAATAAAAGGTCGGCGCGGCCGCAGCCCCCGGCAGCTGAAGCGTACAGCCGTGCAGTCCCTTCCTGTTCTGCTTGTTGATCCTCTTAAATGAGATTTCCATCTCTTCCGGTCTGAGTCTCATAAGACACTCTCTCATTTCATCATAGAATCTGTTCTTTTTATCAGTCTTCACAGTACTCTCCTTGTCAAAATTCAGATGTGCAATAAAAAAAGACAATGGGAATTGGTCTTTCCCATTGTCTTTCAGCATTATCTTGATTTGAAAAGTATGTGCGTACTCTTAAGCTCTGGACAGATATTCGCCGGTTCTCGTGTCGATCTTGATCACATCGCCGATGTTGCAGAACAGCGGCACGCTTACGGTAGCGCCGGTCTCAACAGTTGCGGGCTTTGTGGCACCGGTTGCGGTATTGCCTTTGAAGCCGGGCTCAGTCTCCGTGATCTCAAGTTCTACAAACATCGGAGGCTCCATGTTGAACACGTTTCCGTTGTAAGATACGAGCTTGACCATATCATTTTCCTTGACGAACTTCATATTGTCGCCGACAACGTCCTTGCCAAGGCTGATCTGATCATAAGTCTCTGTATCCATGTAAGCATAAAGATCGCCATCCGCATACAGATACTGATACTCTTTCCTGTCGATCCTCGCCTGAGGGAATTTCTCAGTAGGGCGGAAAGTTGTCTCTGTAACACCGCCGTTGATCACATCTTTTAACTTGGTTCTGACAAACGCAGCGCCCTTGCCGGGTTTGACGTGCTGGAATTCAATGATCTCCAGTACTGTTCCGTCCTTTTCAATCGTAATGCCGTTTCTGAAATCACTTGCAGAAATCATAAAGATACCTCCTGATGTACTCGCGTCTAATACTAATTTATTCTATACTACAGAGATTCATTTTTCAACAGACATTTCTCTGCCGGTCCGATGAAGTGCGGCCCTCTTTATAAAGGATCACTCTTCAGAATTAAGAACTTTCCTCAGTTCCTCCATAAATGTCTCTACATCCTTAAATTCCCTGTAAACAGACGCAAACCTGACATACGCGACAGGATCGAGCTTATTGATCTTAGCCATGACAAGCTCTCCGATCTGTTTGCTGGAGATCTCCTTCTCATCTCTTTCAAAGACTTCCGCCTCGATCTCGTCGACGATCTTCTTGATCTGAGCCGCGCTGACAGGTCTCTTGTGGCAGGCGCGCAGAATTCCGCCCTCGATCTTGGAGCGGTCAAAGATCTCCCGGTTGTTGTCCTTCTTGGTGACCATCATCGGGATCATCTCGATCTTCTCATACGTCGTAAATCTCTTGCCGCACGAATCGCAGATCCTTCTTCTGCGGATCGAATTGTTATCCTCCACCGGCCTTGAATCAATTACTCTCGTATCATCCTTTCCGCAGTAGGGACATCTCATGATTTCACCTCTTCCTGAGCATCAGTGTTTTTCAGCATTTCCAATTCTTAATGATAGCATAATTTCCGGGAGAATGCATCAGCTCCGCTTTTCTCTTTCCTTTCTCCATTTAAGGCCTTCTAGTGCTGTCTTTACGAGGTACCGGGACGCAGGCACAGGATACAGGCCTGAAGCGGATTCTCCGGTGATCATGACAGCCGAAGCTCCGTCGCTCACCGCGTTGAAGATATCTGATACCTCAGCTCTTGTCGGCACCGGAGAGTGCTCCATGCTGGCCAGCATTTGTGTCACCACCATAAAGGGAACCGCCGCCGAGAGGCATTTCTCCGATATTTCTTTCTGCACCCGGGGCAGTTCCCAGAGCGGGACCGCATTTCCCAGGTCTCCCCTTGCGATGACAAGCATATCAGTAAGAGGAAGGATCTCCTCTACGGCTTTGATCCCTTCCCGGTTCTCTATTTTGGCAAATAACCGGCAGCTTCCTGCGCCGCATTCCGCCATTGCCTTCCGAACTTCCATAAGATCGCCTTCGCCGCGCACAAAGGGCTGCATCACGTCGGTGACACCTGCTTTCGAAGCGCATTTAAGGTTCAGCAGGTCCTGCTGTGTCAGAGTACTTCCTGTGACAGACATCCCCTCTACAGCAATACTCTTTCTGCTGAGAACCGGCCCGCCCGTGAGAACAGCTGCCTGAATTCTCCTCATATGGGCTGTGTCATCCCGCTTAATAAGGCGAAGACGTATCTTGCCGTCATCGATCAGAACAACCATCCCGGGTTCATAATGCCCGAATATCTCGCAGGGAACAGGAATCGTATCCGGATCCTCTGCCGATTCATCTCTCACCGACAGATAGACAGTATCCCCCTGCTCCACACAGAGCCCTTTTTTTACATTGCCGATCCGCAGTTCAGGTCCTTGCATATCGATCAGAAGCGAAGGGCTGATTCCTTCAAGATCCGCCGCTATGTGAAAAGCTTCGATCATCGATGCGCTGTCTTCAAGGGTGCCGTGGGAAAGATTGAGTCTCATGCCGGTTATTCCGGCCGCGAACATCTGCCTGAGCACCTCTGTATCTCTGCAGGATGGTCCGAGTGTTCCGTATATTTCCAACTCCGGTTTTATGATCATGCAAATCCTCCGCTCTTATCTGTAAAATGCGGCCGTAAGATCTGTTCTTACGACCGCAGTCTGCTTCGCTATTATAAGTTCTTTATTACGGTTGTTCAAAAACGACAACAGAGTCTCCCGAAACATTCATTGCCGGATCTTCGCTCATCACGATTTCTCCCTTGCCGCCTTCTCCAACTCCAAGTTTCGATGTATCGATAGTATTGCCGTTTACAGCGCTGCTGGGCTTGTAATCACCGGGATTGATCTGTGTTTCCTGACCGGGCGTGGCAACGGAAGCAGCCGAACTCTGGGAGCCTGATCCGGCTTCCTGGATCGTCTGCGCTACGTCGGAAAGTTTATCAGGCAGCGGCAGAGGATCCGCAGAGGGAGCGTTCACCGTAACTTCCTGTTCGATCTCCTTCTCGATCACAGAGCTTGCGATCTCCGCGTCTGTGATATTGTTCTTGTCATTAAAGGAGTTGACGCTGGTCATCTTGCCGTTGCTGTCAAAGAATGTCATCTTGCCGTCGACTTCGCTCCAGCCGACCTGCATCTTTCCTGTTTCCTCGTCAAAATAGTACTTGTTGCCGTTTATCTCCTGCCAGCCATACTGAAGCACCCCATCCTCATCTGAGAAGTAAGTGTCGCCTTCTGTTGAGAAGAGGCCCTTCTTCAGGATACCGTCCTGATCAAGATAGTAGCGTTCATCGTCAAGTTCCAGCCAGCCGTAGTGGAGTGTTCCGTCCGTGTAGTGATAAACTGTACCGAGTTTCGTCTCGATCCATTGATCATAAGCGTAGATCTTATATCTGTTCCAATAGGTTCCTGACGCGAGATTTCCTCTGCTGCCAGACTGCCCGCTTCTGTCTGCCGGCCTCTCAAAGTCATAACAGAACCTGTAAGCGGCATTATATGCGGCTTCACTGGAGTTGTCCAGGTTCATCAGGTATCTGTAGAGGCTCGGATAATAACTTCTGAGTTCGTGTGTGAGATAGGATAGCTGACCGGCCATGGATTCGGGATCGAATCCGTGATCCCAGCAGTAGTACTCAAGACCGTCAAGGCGGCCTCCCATCCACTGGCAGAGGCCGTATGCACCGCCCCAGCTTCCGGCACCGGGATGAAAATTGGATTCGTGCCGGATGTTTGCCATGATCCCGCACGCAGCCGCTACGTTAAATCCCAGTGTATCAGTCAGATAAAAGAAAGCTGTCTCTTCGTTGCTCGCCGCTTTCGCAGGCAATGAAGGCGCCATAGCCGCCAAAGTGATCGCGGCAGCTGCAAGCCAGGCAACTGTATACTTACTGATTCGGGAGACCAACGCGTTTCTCATAACAACTCCTTTATACCTCAACACCTTGATTTCGCCATCGAAAACAGGGCAGAACAGACACGAATTAATTATAAAGTTTCCGTTTCTATCTTGCAACGAGTTGTTATGCTTTCGCAATCTTTTTATTATTTGTTTGTTATTTTTATAATTTCTTTATAATTAGTTGTAACTTTCTCAGTTGACATCCATCTGATCTTCTGCTTCCTGCGCTTTGTCGATCAGATCCTGCACGTCGATCCTTTTCGGGTCAAGCCCCATGTAGGTGTTGAACTCACAGCTGTCGACAACGCGGCTGTTCTGAGTATCATAGACCACAAAATTAAGTCCGATCCTCTTTACGGCGTAGTCGACATCGTTGATCTTTATGGAGCAGGTCAGGTATCTGCCGGCACCTCCGCCCGCACCTGTCAGCCCTCCCTGGCTTAGCACGGAATACTTCGCTCCGTCACTCAGAGTTCCCGTCTTCGTCAGTTCCTTCTCAGACATCTCCTCTATGACATTATCCGGTTCTATCACCGCGTAATAACTCCATCTGTAGTGTCCGCGAAGGTCTTCTTTAAGTCCCAGTTTCCACAGTCCCTCACATATTTCTTCCGTAAGGGAGTGAGAGCCGTCATCTCTCAGGGCTATGAATACTGTGTACTGAGGATTACGGGACAGCGCGTCGAGGTAAGCGCGGATTTCCGTCTGTTTAATGGAGAGGTCTCCCGTCATCGTCGCGGTATTATACTCTCTTCCGGACTGACCTATGACTACTGCCGTCGCTTTGGCATTCCTGTAATTGAAGGAATCAAGATCTGTCTGGGCAAAGTAAACGCCTTCCTCGTTTTCATCCTGCTTCATCTTCAGTTTTACTATTTGGTCTCCGTCGTCGATCCTCAGTTCTACTCCCTTGTAGTTCTCATGGATGTTATCTATCTTGCTGACCGTAAAGAGTATTGTTCCCTCGGAATAGTCGAGCTTTTTCATCGTGATCCGGGATTTGGGAAGAAGGCCTTGCGCTTCCAAAAGCTCTTCATCATAAATATTGATGTCCGCAAGTTCATTCATGAAGTTTGATTTCTTCTGCATCTCAGAAACAACTTTCTCTTCGCCGAATCTTTCAAGAAGCGTATCCTGGGAAGAATAAAGGTTAGTCCCGAGCCCGAGCCGGTTTCCTTCGATCCTGCATCCGAGCGCCGCAAGAGTCGTGGGAAACTGATCGAGAGTGGAATAAAGCCTTTTTCTGGCGGGATCCTCGGGCTGCGCATCAGCATTCAGAAAGACTGTATAGACTTTCCTGTCATAGTCAGCCGGAACCTCTCTGCAGAAATCGCTGTCCATTGTAAGGTGATCCCCGCAGAGTACGATAGTGGTGTTTTCATAAAAATCCTGCTCTTGCACCCATCTGACGAATTCCGAGACCTGTCTGCTGGAGCAGGCAATAGCATTTGCGTAATCGTTGTCCGGATAATCATCCCTGCACAGACTGCATCTGTATCCGTCTTCAAAGTGCGTGTCTACTGTCAGTAAAGAGAGATTAAAGGGCTGATCTCCCTGCGCCAGTTCAGTGAGCCTGTCTTTTGCGGCGGCAAAAAGCCTTCTGTCCTCCATTCCCCAGAATACATAGTAGTTCTCCGGAATGATCCCCTGTTCGATCGCCCATTTATAGTCGTCGATCTCATAATTTCCATGCTGGCCGAAATACAGGCGCCTTCCTCCGAATGTCGCATTGGACCCCAGCATAAAAACATTTTTGTAGCCCGCATCTTCTAAAATATCGCCCAGGCTGGTCACCTTTTTGAAAAAGGTATCCTGCGTGTTCATCTTATTGAACGATCCCCTCGCGTCATAAAACTTCTCTCCGAGATCGACTTTCAGGGGAAGTCCTGCCGACTGCGCAAATATTCCGCCCATCGTAAAGGTTGTCGCAGGCAGGACCCTTCCTCCGTTGAGCAGTGATTCGTCTCCCGAAAAGTTCTCCCCCTCTCCCGAAAGCGCTGTAAGCTCGGGGATATTGTTGTATGCAAAAGCTCCGCCGGAGGCGGAATCGGCGTAGGTAGATTCAATGGACTCCATGTAGATATAAATAAGATTCCTCTTCTTTTCAGGAAATTCAATATTTACGTCTTTGGGATCCGCGTAGTTGTCTTCAATGAAAGAGGAGTCATCGAGCTGGTTTTTCACATACTCTCCAAGTTCCAGCCTGTTCCATGCGTAACCGGCTGCGCCTGCGATCAGAATAACTCCCAGGACCGCTGACCAGAGCAGCACTTTTTTGCCGGACCCTTTACGGAGCGCATGGAAATAAATAATACATGCAAGACCTGTAAGAGCCGCAGCCGGAAGAAGACTGCTAAGGACACCCTTAAGTATGATCCCGTCCCCGGTTCCCTCAAGAGGCGCCTTGAGCTGAAAGATCATCTCTTCGATCTGCAGGCCGTTCCATGTATCAAAAACCCAGCGGACTAAAAACACAAGGATCCAGCCGGCAAGGAGGACCAATCCCGACAGGACGGCCAATATGACATTCTTCTTTGACATTTTGTTTGTCTTCATTTATTCTCCAGAACAGGTTTATGATTAGCCTTTTCAAACTATTATAGCGCGCTGTATTTAAAAATCTACAGCAGTTTACTGCCGCGGCACTGTGAAAGGGAAAGAAAAAAGCCCATAGGTCAAAGGATCTGAAGCTTCCTTTGATTTACTGGGCTTTCCATCCGAGAGCAGGTAGCGGGAATCGAACCCGTCTCCCCAGCTTGGGAAGCTGGTATTCTACCGATGAACTATACCTGCGTATCGACGAATAATATTATAACAGAAAAAACGGGCTTTGCAAGTAAATTTGCAAAGCCCGAACAGGTTAGCTGCAGTTGGTCATCTGCCGGATTCTTTTATATATGCCTCAACCTGATCCACAGTAGGCATCACGCAGAGCGCACCCTTCTTGGTCGTAACAAGAGAAGCCGCCGCATTGGCGAAAGTGAGCAGTTCGTGAAGATGCTCTTCATTATCAAGGCCGTCGATCCCGTACTTAAGGACATGAAGCAGTGCGCTGGCGCAGAATGTATCGCCTGCGCCGGTTGTCTCAATGGTGTTGGGATTGAGGAAACCGGCCTCATAGACTTCCTTGCCGCCGCAGTACGCCTTGGATCCGTCAGGACCGAAAGTCGCGAAAACAAGCGGGATGTGATACTGATCAATGATCTTGTGGATGCCCTTATCCAGGTCCTCTTCGCCTGTCATGAAGGTGATCTCGTTGTCTGAAATCTTGAGGATATCGCACTGTGTAAGACCAAACGCGATCTTTTCCTTAGCTTTCTCTTCACTGCTCCAAAGCGGAGGACGGAGGTTGGGATCGAAGGAGATCAGGCAGCCGGCTGCCTTCGCGA
>CAMKAA010000038.1 GCA_946410365.1 uncultured Lachnospiraceae bacterium
GTAATGACTGCAGACTATCGCATGATACGGACAGATTACGCTGCCTGTTAGAATTATCGAATACATTGTAAGCCCATCAAAATAAATTTTCAATCAGTGAGTTATAAATCTTCTCATTTTTCTCGGGCCATCTGCGGCAGATTTCTTCAGCAAGTCCTTTATCAGGCACCTGGAGCCTGATCTCCATAACAGGATCGTTTCTCTCCATGACCTTAAGTACCACATTGTACATACCGTTTTCGGCGGGAATACAGTCCGCTCTCACCGACTGCTCGCTGCGCAGGGCCGCTCCTTCACTTTTAAGGAAGTCGTCTGCCTGCTTAATGATCTCCCTGCCGAGATCCGACCGGAAGATCCGCAGAGTCTGCCTTCCTTCCGCCGTGATCTGGTAGAAACACCTGTCTCCGGAATTTCTAGAGCGCACGAGTCCGCTCTTTTCGATCTCCGCGTAAGTCTGCGTCAAAGACAAAAAATTGACATATCCCTTTTCAAGCAGAAAAGAGGAGAGTCTGTCCATTGCGATCTCCCCGTCCGCTTTATCCAGAAGGTACAATATGATCAGTTTATAAATAGCAAGAGGTGACGACATATTTCTTCCTCATGATCCCGTTTCCGGGTCAAAACAGTGACTGAGCCCGCCCTTTCACTCCTCCCGGGATCTGGGAAGAAGCTGCTCGGGCTCCGTATATCTGCTGTCTTGGGTCAGAGAGGCCATATGCTCTCTGATCTTCTTTTCGTATCCGTTGCCGGAAGGCATATAAAATCTTTCTCCGCGAAGTTTCTCCGGAAGCAGAGGCTGACCCGCATAATGCTGTTCATAGTCGTGGGCATACTGATATCCGATCCCTCTCCCGAGTCCCCGGGCGCCTTTGTAGTGAGCATCCTGAAGATAGCCCGGGATCGGCAGGCTTCCCGTCTCCCGCACGATCCGTCCTGCCGCCATGATCGATTCCACAGCGGTATTGCTCTTGGGCGCTGTGGCGACATATTCCGCCGCCTGAGCCAGGATGATCCTGGATTCAGGCATTCCGATCCTCTCACAGGCCATCGAACAATTCACCGCTACAACTATGGCATTCGGATCCGCGTTTCCCACATCCTCGGACGCGCAGATCATGATCCTGCGCGCAATGAACACAGGGTCCTCTCCCGCCTCCAGCATACGCGCCAGATAGTATACTGCAGCATCGGGATCGCTCCCCCGCATGCTCTTTATAAACGCGGAGATCGTGTCGTAGTGATTATCTCCGTTTTTGTCATATCGGGACGTCTTCTTCTGAATACATTCTTTCACTACATCCATCGTCAGATGGATCTTCCCGTCCGTGCCTCTTTCCGTGGTCATGACGCCAAGTTCGATGGCGTTGAGGGCACGTCTGGCATCTCCGCCGGACATCTCCGCGAGAAACCGGGCGGCATCTTCGTCGATCACGGCGTCGTATGCTCCCATTCCCCGCTCTGTATCATACACCGCGCGGCCTATCAGTTCCAGTATATCCTCTGTGGAAAGAGGTGTGAGTTCAAAGATCATCGACCTTGACAGAAGAGCTCCGTTCACTTCAAAGTAGGGATTTTCGGTAGTCGCGCCGATCAGTGTCAGGGTGCCGTCCTCCACAAAAGGCAGCAGGTAATCCTGCTGCGATTTGTTGAAACGGTGTATCTCGTCGATAAACAGGATCGTCTTGAGGCCGTACATGCCGCGCCTGTCCTGCGCCTCTTTCACCACAGCCTCCATATCCTTTTTTCCCGCGGACGTCGCGTTGATCTGCTGGAATTGCGCCTTTGTCGCATTTGCGATGACCTTTGCCAGAGTCGTTTTCCCGGTCCCGGGAGGCCCATAGAAGATAAGGCTGCTTATCTTGTCGGCTTTGATCGCTCTGTAGAGGAGTTTCCCCTTTCCGATAATATGCTGTTGTCCGACCACTTCTTCGAGCTTGACCGGACGAAGGCGCGCGGCGAGCGGAGCCTCCGTCTCCTGTTCTGTCTCTCTCATATAATCAAAAAGATCCATATAATCTTTTACTTTCCCTCCTCGGAGTAAGTCTTGAAAGACTTAAGTTTCCAGATATCCCTGTTGTATTCCGCGATCGCGCGGTCCGATGAGAAGTAGGACGCTCCTGCGATATTCATAAGCGCTTTTCTGTTCCAGGACATCCTGTCCTCATAGTCCCGCAGCATACGCTCTTTCACTTCTATATAGGATTCAAGATCCAGAAGCGCCATGTACCTGTCCCGGTTCCGGATCTCATTGTAAAGCCGCTCGAGGTTCTCTTTTCGTCCTGCGGCAGTCATTTGCGGGCTTATAATAAAGTCAACTGCTTCTCTGACCGTCTCGCTTTTGTCATAGACAGCAGAGGGGTCATAATCCCCCCTCTCATAATGCCCGATAACTTCTTCAGCACTGACGCCGAAGAGATAGATGTTCTCCTCCCCCGCGAATTCGCAGAGTTCAACGTTAGCTCCGTCGTTTGTTCCAAGAGTCAGGGCACCGTTGAGCATCAGTTTCATATTACCCGTTCCTGACGCTTCTCTCGAAGCCAGTGAGATCTGCTCGGAAATATCCGCCGCCGGGATCAGTCTCTCTGCATAGGTCACGTTGTAATCTGTGACCATCACCATTCTCATGTACTGATTCACGTCCGGATCGCCGTTGACGATATCTGAAAGGACGAGGATAAGATGAATGATGTCCTGCGCCAGTACATAGGCTGACGCCGCTTTCCCGCCGAAGATGAAATTGATCGGTCTGTCCGGCACTCTTCCTCTTTTGATCTCGAGATATTTGTGGATCACATACAAAGCGCTCAGATGCTGCCTTTTATATTCATGGATCCGTTTGATATGCAGGTCGCAGACGCCGTCAGGAAGGAGTTCCACGTCCTCTCTCATCTTTATGAAAGAGGAAAGACGCGCCTTGGCTCCCGACTTGATCTGCTCAAGTTCAGCCAGGGCTTCCTGATCGTCCGCGAACGCTTTGAGATCCTCCAGGCGCGCAGGGTCAAGTTTGTAGTCGTTCCCTATTTTGGCGCTGATCCAGTCGGACAGTTCGGAATTGCAGCCATACAGCCAGCGGCGGAAAGAAATCCCGTTTGTCTTGTTGCTGAATTTCTCCGGATAGATCTCATAAAGTCCCCTGAGCTGGGATTCTTTCAGGATCTTCGTGTGGATCTTCGCGACGCCGTTCACGGAAAATCCGAAATGGACGCACAGGTTGGCCATATGGACTCTCCTTTCCGTGTCAATGATCCACACGGAAGGGTCATGATATTTGTTCTTGACGATAAGGTCCAGTCTGTGAATGATCGGTACGAGCTGAGGCACCACTTCGGTGAGCTGATCGACCGACCATGTCTCAAGCGCCTCCGCCAGGATCGTATGGTTAGTATAGGCGCAGGTACCTGTCACTACTTTGACCGCCTCCATAAAAGACAGAGCCTTATCGTCAGTCAGGATGCGGATCAGCTCCGGGATGATCAGCGACGGATGCGTATCGTTGATCTGGATGACCGCATAGTCGTACATCCTTCTCAGGTCGCATTTGCGCGCTTTCATCTCGCTAAGGATCTGCTGCGCCGCGCAGCTTACCAGAAAATACTGCTGATACAGGCGAAGGATCTTCCCCGCCTCATCGGAATCATCCGGATATACGAATAGAGTCAGGTTCTTGTCAATCGCGCTTTTATCGAAGCATATCCCGTCATGAACAATGGATCCGTCCGCGCTCTCAAGATCAAAGAGTTTGAGCTTATTGACTCCGCTGTGATAGCCGGCGACGATTATCTC
The DNA here is from genome assembly GCA_946410365.1 of uncultured Lachnospiraceae bacterium. Next base: position 3,784 of record CAMKAA010000038.1, read on the forward strand.
ATACATGCGCGCCCTGACCTTGTATTTGCCAAGGAATACGTCGAAAGTAACTTCCGTCAGGTCCTCCCAGGAGTCCCACTGGATCCAGGGGTCCTTATCCATCTGCTGCATATGGTCCGTGAAAGATTGCCTGAACAGTCCGTATCGATAGTTGATGCCTATGCCCTCAGCGGGATAGCCAAGCGTCGCTATGGAGTCCATGAAGCATGCTGACAGACGACCCATTCCTCCACTGCCAAGGGAGGGCTCGGGCTCATATTCTATTACATCCTGAAGATTCTTCCCATACCGGGCAAGAAGCTTCTCCGCCTTTCTGTAGATCCCAAGATTGATCAGAGTGTTGAGAAGAAACCTTCCGGGAAGAAATTCCGCCGAGACATAATAGACCTTCTTCTCTCCGCTGTTCTTCTCACTGATCTTCAGGATCCTCTTGACCAGCAGCATCAGGATATTATATGTCTCTTCATCCCCGCATTTTTCAAGCGGTTTTCCGAATCGCTCATGGGACAGCTCTTCGAGCTGCTTCTCCATATTCATCACCATAACGTCAAAGATCATATTTCTGTAACTCATAGATACTCTCCCTGAAGATCAACCGTTGTCTTTTTATGATATCAGATTCAAAATACAGGGGCAATCAGTACGGCCTCCTCAGGCCCTTCGGATAATGATTCTTGATCCGGTCTCCCGAGAGTTTCCCCCAGCCGCAGCTGAATCCGCAGTCTGTCACCAGGCACCAGCCCTTATCTCCTCTGATCCGCGCGCAGTCCTGTGCCTCGAGGCTCTCCCCCCTCAGGTACGCTCTGGCGGCGTTTCCGTCTCCACGGACCTCCTCAGAACCGTCAGAGAGCTCTGCCGAGCACTTTACATCCTCCTCTTCCAAAGCGGCTGCAAGGGCGTGGGACGGCTCGAACCGGTTCTTTTTGGGAGTCCCCAAATGGAGCCCGGGCCGCAGGACTTTAAGTCCGTCCAGACGCACGTTCTCGGGGATCCTGTACAGTTCTTTGCCAAAGAGCGTCAGGGCTGCGCCGGATCCGCCTGTTTCTTCAGCCGCTGCCAGTTTAGCCGATCCGCGCTCTGTCAGCGCTTCTTTGCAGAATTCTTTAAAGAGGCGTATGGCTTCACGATCTTTTAAAGTTTTTCCTCCTGCGGCTCTTCTTCTGAGCGCGGAGCCCTCTTTTCTGAAAACAGCCAGAAAATGTCCCTCCCCCTCCAGTCTGTGAGGCCACAGACGGATCGTTCCGCTGATAGATTCAAGGATTCGTCCCGGTATCTCTTCGCCGGCAGCATATTCGGGTCTTCCGGCTGCCAGACCGGTTTTTTCCATATATTCGGGACCGAGGAGCGTCGGAATATCCACGATCTGAAAATCGGGATGCCTCATAACAAACTTCGCCGCGTTCATTTCATTCTCCTGCGGCGCGAATGTACAGGTCGAATAGACAAGCGTCCCTCCGGGCGTTGTCATTTCCGCCGCGCAGTCCAGGATCCCCGCTTGTCTGCGGGCGCACAGCTCAACATTTTCCTCGCTCCAGTTCGGGATCGCCTCCTCTTCTTTTTTAAACATCCCTTCTCCCGAGCAGGGAGCGTCTGCGATCACTGTGTCAAAATACAGAGGGAATCTCTCCGCGAGCTTCTCCGGATCCTCGTTCAGGACCAAGGCGTTGGGAATCCCCATTCTCTCAATATTCTGGGATAGGATCTTCGCTCTGGCCGGATGGATCTCGTTGGAGTACAGTATACCCTTCCCGGCAAGCATAGATGCAAGCTGTGTGCTCTTCCCACCGGGGGCAGCGCAGAGATCCAGCACCCGCATGCCCGGCTTTACTCCGGACAGAGCCGCCACCGCCATGGCGCTCGGTTCCTGTATATAATAAGCTCCCGCTTCATGCAGCGGGTTCTTGCCGGGCCTTGTCAGCGGATCATAGTAAAAGCCGTCAGGAGCCCAGGGAATCGGCCGCATACCGAACAGCGGAGCGTCCTCCAGCGTTCCCGCGCGCTCCCGCAGCATGTTCACCCGCAGTCCCGGTCTTCTGTCTTCTCCATAAGACTTCAGGAAGGCGTCATATTCTTCTCCCAGCATTTCTTCCATGCGCTTTTTAAACTCTTCAGGCAGTTTGTTCAATCTGATATCTCCATAATTTCAAAAGGCCGGGTGATCCTGCCGGATTTACAACCCTGCCGTTTCATCCTAAAATAGTGTTGTGCATTTATTGATTATACACAAAAAGGGAGGGTATATGAAAACAAAATCCAAAACATCTATGCCGCTGGCCATGCAGATCTTTATCGCGCTGGTACTCGCAGTGATCGCAGGCCTTTTAATGCAGGATCATGTAGCGTTTGCCGAATCCTACATCAAACCGCTCGGAACGGTCTTCCTGAATCTGGTCAAGTTCATTGTCGGGCCGATCGTTCTCTTTTCCATAATGTCCGGCGTGGTTTCACTCAAAGATATCCGAAAAGTCGGTTCCATCGGCGGAATCACGGTTGTCTACTATTTCTGCACGACTGCTGTCGCGACCGTGATCGGTCTTACCTTTGCCAATCTTTTCAAAGGCCTGTATCCTGTCCTCTCCACTGAAAGTCTCGCCTATGAAGCTCCTGAAGGAAAGACCATGATGGATGTGTTCGTAGGGATTTTCCCCAAGAACTTCGTAGAGCCCATCGCTGAAGCCAATATGCTCCAGGTCATCGTCATGGCGCTCCTGATCGGCTTTGCAGTGATCTCTCTGGGTGAAAAGGTTGAAAAAGCTGTCGAAGGCATAAACCGCTGGAACGATATTTTCATGAAGGTCATGGAAATGATCCTCCGCCTCTCTCCTCTCGGCGTCTTCTGCCTGCTGTGCCCTGTGATCGCGGCTAACGGTCCCAAAGTCATAGGCTCTTTGGCAATGGTCCTTCTGACAGCCTATCTGGGTTATATCATCCACGCTGTTGTGGTATATTCCTTTACCGTCAGGACACTGGGCGGACTGAGCCCTCTGAAGTTCTTCAAAGGGATGATGCCCGCGATCATGTTCGCTTTTTCAAGCGCGTCCTCTGTCGGAACTCTCCCCCTCAATATAGAGTGTACGGAAGAGCTTGGCGCCACAAGAGAGATCACTTCTTTCGTTCTTCCTCTGGGCGCTACTATAAATATGGACGGTACCGCAATCTATCAGGGCGTATGCGCCGTATTCATCGCATCCTGCTACGGAATTAACCTGACGCTGGGCCAGATGCTCACCATTGTTCTTACAGCTACTCTTGCCTCGGTAGGAACGGCAGGCGTTCCCGGCGCGGGCATGGTCATGCTGGCTATGGTCCTGACGTCCGTGGGACTTCCGATCGACGGCATAGCTCTTGTCGCCGGCGTGGACCGCATCTTTGACATGGGACGCACAACTCTCAATATCACCGGTGACGCCTCCGCAGCTCTCATTGTTACAAATATTCTGGAGAGAAGAAAGAAAGCGTGAGCTGCCGGATTATCCGCAGACAGTTTGAGCCGGGCATAAAAGCCCGGCTCTTTTTTTGTCCTCATTATATTCCGGCGGATCTCAGATCGTATTTTCGTATGCGTCCGCTTCTGTCCTGTGCATTTTCTTCCCGTTGAGGATAATAAATCCGTCCTCAATATCGTCGTGAACGATAAACCGCACGGCAGGCTCCTCAAGTTCGGAGTGTCTGTGTCCGAACCGGCGGCAAGTGATATCCTGGTCCTTTCTCAGTGTGTGGCCGTCTGTAGAACGGGGAGCTCTGTACCCGGCCCCCGCATTTTTCATCATCGATTCCAGCCGCTTTGCCGCATCAGACTGAGACGGTCTCCTCTGCTTTCCATCTTTTCCCTTTCCAGAAAAACGTCTGAGCGAGAAGATCACGATCAGCCAGATCATGACCATAATATAGAGAATTAGCGATGCCATTTCACATCCTTTCTCACGGAAGGACTTCTGCTATGCAGGATTCCGTGCCTGT
>CAMKAA010000039.1 GCA_946410365.1 uncultured Lachnospiraceae bacterium
CTGTGTGTTAAGAAGGACGAAGCTTAACAGAAAGCAGAGGTCAGAATGAACAAAGCAATCTTAATGGGTCGTCTGACAAGAGACCCTGAAATCAGATATACACAGGGCGACAATCCCATGTGCATTGCCAGATATACTTTGGCAGTTGACAGAAGATTTAATCGCAACGCGGGTAATGACGGGAACAATGCAGACTTCATTCCCTGTGTCTGCTTCGGCAAGACAGCGGAATTTGTTGAGAAGTATCTCAAGAAGGGAACGAAGATGGCAGTTACCGGCCGGATCCAGACCGGAAGTTACACGAACAGGGACGGCGTTAAGGTCTACACCACGGAAGTGGTAGTTGAGGACCAGGAGTTCGCAGAGAGCAAGAACGCCGCCGGCGGTAACGGAAGTTTTGGCGGAAACGGCGGTTACAATAGCGGTAACAGCGGTTACAATGGCGGTAATAATGGCGGCGGCAGCCGCGGCGGTAATTACGGCGGCAGAGCGGAACAGGCTCCTGCCCAGGACGCCGGATCTTCTGACAGTCTTGACGGATTCATGAACATCCCTGACGGGATTGATGAGGAACTTCCTTTCGCCTGATGCCAGACCGGCTGTGTAGCTGAAATAATACAGGAGGTTAAAATGGCTTATACCGAGAGAAAAGACGCGCCTTTCAGAAAAAGAGGCAGTTTCCATAGAAAAAAGAAAGTCTGCGTATTTTGCGGCAAGGACAATGCAATCGATTATAAGGACACTGCGAAGCTTCGCAAGTATGTGTCTGAGAGCGGCAAGATCCTTCCCAGACGGATCACCGGCACATGCGCAACTCACCAGAGAGCGCTGACCGCTACGATCAAGAGAGCCCGTCATCTGGCTCTTATGCCCTATACAGAGCGCTGAGCTTAGGGCAGCATAGGTGGAATTCAGAGGCCTTCTTCCCTTACAGACTTGGGAAGAAGGCCCTTTTATCTTTTTCGCATAAGCGATTAGTGGTATATTTAGAGTAACAGCGTTGACAGGCTGCGGACAGACTGCGGCGGGATCATATCTGAGAGGAGAAGTATGAAACTGGAGATAGCGGATTCTTTTTATCAGGAAGAGGAAAGGTGCGGGTACCTGGTCTCCGCCCACATGAAGAAAGTCTGGGCGGTGGAGCTGGATCTTCTTTATCAGTTGGATCAGGTCTGCAGGAAATACGGGATCACATATTATGCATCAGGCGGTACGATCCTCGGTGCGGAGAGGCACAAGGGGTTTATTCCCTGGGATGATGACATCGATATTATGATGCTCAGAGATCAGTATGACCTTCTGTGCGCCCATGCGGATGAATTTGAAGAGCCTTATTTCTTCCAGACCGCAGAGACGGACGAGGGCTACTTCAGAGGGCACGCGCAGCTTCGAAACAGCAATACTACCGGCGTTCTTTTGAGCGAAGTGAAGAAGGGATTTACTTTTAACCAGGGTATCTTTATCGATATTTTCCCTCTGGACAATGTGGTGAGAAACCGCAAGCTCTGGAAGAAGCAGATGGACAATATTGATAAGTACAGGGAGCAGGCCAAGAAGCTCTACAGGACCACGGACGGATTTGATCCCGAGAAGGCTTCCAAACTGCGCAAGGCGGCTCATCTGGTCATGCCTCTTGTGAGTAAAGTGTATTCCTACAAGGACGCCTACAGAAAGTTTGATGAGGAGTGCCGCAAATACAACGACATTCCGACCAAATATGTCGCGAAAATCAGTTATCAGCCCTATGGCATGAAGATGTATGACCTGCGCTCCGAATTTGAGGGCACGGAGTATCTGGATTTTGAGATGCTCAAGGTGCCGGTCCCTTCGGGCTATAAGATCCATCTCCGCCGCCAGTACGGGGATTACAATAAACTTGTGATCGGAACGAGCGACCATGGGGAACTGATCCTGGATCCCGATACTCCGTATAAAGAATGGATCCGCAAATACCGTGAAGATCCGGAGGGAATGATCAATGAGCAGTGGGGAGAGACGTAAGAAGAAACTGAGCGTATTCTTCAGAATACCGCTTCTTTTGGGCCTGTTTCTCGCCGTGATCACTGTGCTGATCTATTTCATTTACTGGCCCGTGGGAGTGATCCTCACTGTTTATCTGGGTATCTACTTTATATTTACGCTATACATGTACCTCAATAACAGCGAGATCCTGCGCAAGGAAATGATAGAATTTGCGACCAATTACGGTCAGATGCAGGGAGAACTGCTGAGAAACTTTGATGTGCCGTACGCGCTGCTGGACGAGACCGGCAAGATCGAGTGGATGAACGACGCTTTCGCGAGCGCCGTACAGAAGGACACCGATTACCGGCGCTCGATCACCACGATCTTCCCGTCCATCCGAAGGGAGAGCCTCCCCAAGGACGACAAGGAGATCAGGATCCAGGTGGAGCGGGAAGGCTTCAGCTTCATGGCCCAGGTCAAAAAATTGAATATGGCGGATCTCATTCCTTCAAATACAATGCTGGATGAGAAGGCCAGTAAGGGAGAGCTCTATTCGCTGTTTCTGGTCGATGATACAGCTGCGCGCCTGGCGATCCAGGAAGTGGACGATCAGAGCGTAGTGGTCGGATTTGTCTATATCGATAACTATGAGGAAGCTGTCGATACGCTCGAAGACGTCAGGAAATCCCTTCTTGTGGCGCTGATCGACCGAAAGGTCACGAAATATTTTGCCGCGATCGACGGAATCTGCAGCAAGATGGAGAAGGACAAGTATCTGATCGTCATGCGCAAGAAAGCGCTCAGACAGCTCGAGGAGGACCATTTTGACCTGCTCGAGGACGCGAAGACGGTCAAGATCGGCAATGAAATGGCGATCACTCTCAGTATCGGCATTGGTCTGGACGGACTGTCCTTTACACAGAATTACGAGTTTGCGAGAAACGCGATCGATCTGGCGCTGGGACGCGGCGGTGATCAGGCGGTAGTCAAGAATTCGGACAATATCACCTACTACGGCGGCAAGAGCAGACAGGTGGAGAAGAGCACGCGCGTCAAGGCGAGAGTCAAGGCGCAGGCGCTCAAGGAGATCATTGGCGCGAGAGATACGGTCTTTATCATGGGACACCGGCTCGGGGATCCCGACAGTTTCGGTGCTGCTCTCGGTATCTACCGCATTGCGCTGACACTTAACCGCAAGGCGTATATCGTCATCAACGAGAGGACAGTGTCCCTGAGACAGGTGCTCTCACTGTTTGAAAAGAATGAGAATTACAGCAAGGAGATGATCATTGACAGCGTTCATGCGCTGGATTATGTCACGGACAACTCCGCGCTGGTCGTGGTAGACGTCAATAAGCCCAGCCTCACAGAGTGCCCGGAGCTTTTAAAGAACTGCAAATCCATTGTGGTGCTCGACCACCACAGACAGGGCACGGAAGTGATCGAGAACGCGACGCTCTCCTATGTGGAGCCCTATGCGTCCTCCGCGTGCGAGATGGTATCAGAGATCCTGCAGTATACGGGTGAGAATGTCAAGGTCAGACCCGAGGAAGCAGACGCGATCTACGGCGGTATAGTCGTGGATACCAACAACTTCACCAACAGGACCGGCGTGCGCACTTTCGAGGCGGCAGCTTTCCTGCGCCGCTGCGGTGCGGATGTTACCCGCGTGCGCAAACTGTTCCGCGATGACGTCGCGTCATACAGGGCTAAGGCGGACGCAGTGTCCCACGCCCAGATCTACATGGATGTGTACGCGATCTCCGTATGTGACGCGGAAGAGGCGGAGAGCCCTACCGTGGTAGGTGCCCAGGCTGCCAATGACCTCCTCGATATCAAGGGAGTCAGGGCCAGCTTCGTAATGACACGCTACCAGGGCAAAATATTCGTCAGCGCGCGCTCCATCGATGAAGTCAATGTACAGCTGATCATGGAGAGAATGGGCGGAGGCGGACATCTGAACATTGCGGGATGTCAGCTTGAGAATATGACGATCGAACAGGCAATAGAACTGCTCAAGGCTACCATCAGCGAGATGACGGAAGCCGGAGATATTTGATATTTAAGGGGTGTGACCGCTCCGGAATGAGAGGTAAATCATGCAGGTTATTTTATTACAGGATGTCAAGTCACTCGGCAAGAAGGGCGAGATCGTAAAGGTAAGCGACGGATATGCCCGCAACTTCGTGATCCCCAAGAAACTGGGCGTCGAAGCTACGGAGAAGAACAAGAACGAGCTCAGACTCCAGAAAGCGCACGAGGACAAAGTCGCGGCGCAGAAGCTTGCAGACGCCAAGGCGGCTGCAGAGGACCTCGCGTCCCGCAAGATCGTGGTCAAGATGAAGGCGGGAGAGAACGGCAAGGTGTTCGGCTCCATTTCCGCCAAGGAGATCGCGGCAGCAGCCAAGGAGCAGCACGGCCTTGATCTGGACAAGAAAAAGATCCAGGTCGCGGAACCCATCAAGTCCTTCGGAACCTTTGAGATTCCGATCAAGCTTCACACTCAGGTAACAGGAAAGCTCAATGTAGTCGTACAGGAAGCGTAATATGGCAGAAGAAGATGCGATCAGGAGGGTGATGCCCCACAGTATAGAGGCGGAACAATCCGTAATAGGCGCAATGCTGATGGACGCTGAGGCGATCGAAGCCGCCTCGGAGATGCTCCGGGAGGAGGATTTCTATGCCCGTCAGTATGGCGTGCTTTTCACGACCATTCTGGAGATGCACCGGAACGGGATCGCAGTGGACCCGGTGACTCTGCAGAGCCGCCTGCGGGAGAAGAACCTTCCGCCGGAAGTTTACGGGACCGGAGTGATCCTGGAACTGATCGAGCAGGTGCCCACCTCCGCCAATATCAGATCCTATGCGAAGATCGTCTCGGAAAAATCGCTGCTGCGAAGAATGATCCGCGCCAATGAGGAAATAGCGGGAGCGTGTTATACGCAGAAAGACGACCTGGAAGTGATCATGAACGACGCGGAGAAGAGGATCTTTGAGATCTCTCAGAGAAGGGACTCCAACGGGTTTGTGCCGATCCGTCAGATCGTGATCAACGCCATCGAGAAGATTGAGTACGCAAGCCATATCAAGGGAAATGTCACCGGCCTTTCTACCGGCTTTACAGATCTGGACAACAGGACGGCAGGTTTCCAGAACTCGGATCTCATACTGATCGCCGCGAGACCATCTATGGGCAAAACAGCGCTGGTCCTCAATATAGCTCAGCATCTGGCGCTCAAAGAGAACCGCTGCGTCGCTATTTTCTCCCTTGAAATGTCCAAGGAACAGCTGACGAATCGTCTCTTCTCCATGGAATCCCATGTGGACGCCCAGAAGATCCGTACGGGAGACCTTACGGAGGCAGAGTGGGCGGATCTGGTAGAGAGCGCGGGAAATATCGGCGAGAGTAAACTGATCATCGACGATACACCGGCGATCACAGCGTCGGAGCTCAGGTCTAAATGCCGCAAATACAAGCTGGAGTACGGCCTTGAAATGATCATTATCGACTATCTGCAGCTGATGAGCGGAAGCGGAAAGTCAGGAGAGTCCAGGCAGCAGGAGATTTCGGAAATCTCCAGATCCCTCAAGGCTATTGCAAGGGAACTGAATGTCCCGGTCGTATCACTGTCCCAGCTCTCGAGAGCGGTGGAATCAAGACCCAATCACAGGCCCATGCTCTCTGACCTGAGAGAGTCGGGAGCAATCGAGCAGGACGCCGACGTCGTAATGTTCATATACAGAGACGATTACTATAACCAGGATTCCGAGAAAAAGGGAATTGCCGAGATCATCATTGCCAAACAGCGTAACGGCCCGATCGGAACAGTGGAACTGAGCTGGCAGCCCGCACTCACCAAATTTGCGAATCTTGCCAGATAACACGCGGCCCGCGCGAAGCGGGGTTTGATCAGACATCACGCCCTCATCAGGACGTTTATGAAGGAGGACAACGAAAGAACATGGAGCACTATTTTGACCCGAAGGTGGAATGCGCCTCCCGGGAACAGATCACAGCATGGCAGAACGAACGACTGGTCAAACAGGTCGAAAGAGTTTACAACAATGTCCCTTACTATAAAAAGAAGATGGATGAGCTGGGTGTCCGCCCGGAGCATATCCACGGGATCGAGGACCTTCACCTGCTTCCGACACTCAGCAAAGACGACCTCAGAGACCAGTATCCTTACGGACTGATGGCGGCACCGCTTTCAGACTGTGTCAGGATCCACTCCACCAGTGGAACGACAGGAAGAAGAGTTGTTGCTTTCTATACGCAGAACGATGTGGACCTCTGGGAGGAGTGCTGCGCAAGAGCTCTCGCGGCAGCAGGAGCGACGAAGGATGATGTTGTGCAGGTCTGTTACGGATACGGGCTGTTTACCGGAGGTGCGGGCCTTCACGGCGGTTCTCACAAGCTGGGAAGCCTGACGCTCCCTATGTCTTCGGGAAATACGGACAGGCAGCTTCAGTTTATGACGGATCTGGGAACCACGATCCTCTGCTGTACACCTTCCTATGCGGCATACCTTTCGGAATCCGTTAATGAGAGAGGACTTAGAAACCGCATAAAACTTAAAGCCGGCATTTTCGGCGCGGAAGCCTGGACGGAGGAGATGCGCCGCGATATTGAGAAGGGACTTGGTCTTAAGGCCTACGACATCTACGGGCTCACGGAGATCTCCGGTCCCGGCGTGGCATATGAATGCAGCGCGCAGAACGGAATGCACGTCAACGAGGACCATTTCATCGTCGAGACGATCAACCCCAAGACGGGTGAGCCTGTGCCTCATGGCCAGAAAGGTGAGCTTGTATTTACCAGCATTACAAAGGAAGCATTCCCTCTGATCCGCTACAGGACCAAAGATATCGGTATTCTCTATGACGAGCCCTGCTCCTGCGGCAGAACGCACGTGAGAATGTCCAAGCCTATGGGCAGAAGCGATGACATGCTGATCGTCAAGGGCGTCAACGTATTCCCGTCCCAGATCGAAACGGTGCTCATGAACTGCGGCTATCCGGCCAACTACCAGATCATTGTCACAAGAACGGGCAGCAGCGACCGCATCGAGGTGCAGGTCGAGATGACGCCGGAGATGTTCTCCGACTCCCTGTCCGAAGTGGCGGGAAGAGAAAAGCAGCTGGTCTCCGCACTCAAGGCAATGCTCGGCATTTACTGCGTAGTCAAACTCGTAGCGCCTAAGAGCATTACAAGGAGCGAGGGCAAGGCAAAGCGCGTGATCGACAAGAGAAATCTATATGTCAACGGTTCGGATCCGGCGTCGACCGATCCCGCAGCCCACTGATATGTATTTTAAAACAGCATAACCACTACAAAGCCTCTGAGAGGGGAGAACAGGAGGAGCAAATGACAGTCAAACAGATTTCCGTATTTCTGGAGAACAGACCCGGCGCACTGGCGGAGTTTACCAAGATCCTGGAGAAGAGCAACATTGACTTGCGGGCTCTCTCCCTGGCGGAGAGTGAAGATTTCGGCATTGTCCGCGTCATTGTGGACAACCCCTTCGACACGATCCAGATCCTCAAAGATGAGGGTTATGTCTGCTCCATCACCAAAGTCATTGCAGTGGAGATCGAGGACAAGCCCGGCGCTCTGGTCAACATGCTGAACATCCTGGGAGACAACAAGGTCAACCTCGAATACTCTTACGCATTCCTTGCCAAAAAAGCGAACAGCGCCTTCATGGTATTCCGCGTAGCGGACAATGAGAAAGCGATTCGCGTCCTCACGGAGAACGGAAT